>NZ_JBEOPQ010000056.1:0-35704 GCF_040310285.1 Pseudomonas sp. HY2-MNA-CIBAN-0224
CAGGGAAAAAGCTTCGTTAACTGTTCGCTATGTCTCCGAACAAAGTGTTCGCGATGTCCCCGGTCCATACACTCCCGAAGGAGAGGGAACCGATTGGGGGATGCTGAAGATACTCGGCGGCCTGTTTGCTGCGCGACAGCGCGGCGTCGAAGACGGGGCGGCCCCTTCTACAGCAGGATGTGGCCTATGGCATCAATGCAGTATCTGGCTCAAGAACAGCTGGGTCCGTTCATTCTGCGGGTTGTCGAAGAAGGCATCAGGCGCTGCCTGCTCGACGATTTCACCTTTGTCCATGAAGATCACCCGGTCGGCCACGGTGCGGGCAAAGCCCATTTCATGAGTCACACAGAGCATGGTCATGCCGTCTTCGGCCAAACCAATCATGGTGTCCAGAACCTCTTTGACCATTTCCGGGTCCAGTGCTGACGTCGGCTCGTCGAACAACATGATTTTGGGCTTCATGCACAAGGCGCGGGCGATGGCCACGCGCTGCTGTTGACCGCCAGACAACTGGCCGGGGTACTTGTGGGCTTGTTCCGGAATACGCACGCGCTCCAGATAATGCATGGCGATTTCTTCGGCCTGGCGCTTGGGCATCTTGCGCACCCACATCGGCGCCAGCGTGCAGTTTTGCAAAATGGTCAGGTGCGGGAAGAGGTTGAAGTGCTGGAACACCATGCCCACTTCACGGCGAATCGCTTCGATCTGTTTGAGGTCGTTGGTCAGTTCCACGCCATCGACCACGATGCGGCCTTGCTGGTGCTCTTCAAGGCGGTTAAGGCAGCGGATGGTGGTGGATTTACCCGAACCCGACGGGCCGCACAGCACGATTCGCTCGCCCTGGTTGACGTTCAGGTTGATGTCTTTCAACACGTGGAACTGGCCGTACCACTTGTTGACGTCCTGCATCTGGATAATCCCGGCAGGGCTGACAGGGTGTTTGATTGCTTCATTCATTGCAGAACTCCTAACGTTTATGACCGGTGTCGAGCTTGCGTTCCAAATGCATGGAGTAGCGCGACATGCCAAAACAGAACATCCAGAACACCAGGGCGGCGAACACATAGCCTTCAGTGGCCATGCCCAGCCATTTAGGGTCGGCGGCGGCTTGCTTGACGCTGTTGAGCAGGTCAAACAGACCGATGATGATGACCAGGCTGGTGTCCTTGAACAGCGCAATAAAGGTGTTCACGATGCCCGGAATCACCAGCTTCAAGGCTTGCGGCAAAATCACCAGGCCCATGCTGCGCCAGTAACCCAGGCCCATCGCCGCGGCTGCTTCGTACTGGCCTTTGGGGATGGCTTGCAGACCGCCACGTACCACTTCAGCCACGTAGGCCGACTGGAACAGAATCACGCCGATCAGCGCCCTAAGCAGCTTGTCGAAGTTCATGCCTTCGGGCAGGAACAACGGCAGCATCACCGACGACATGAACAGCACCGTGATCAATGGCACGCCGCGCCAGAACTCGATGAAGGTCACGCACACCACCCGTATCGCCGGCATGTTCGAGCGACGCCCCAATGCCAGCACGATGCCTAAAGGCAACGCGCCTGCAATGCCGACGGTGGCGATCACCAGTGTCAGCATCAAGCCGCCCCACTGGCTGGTCGACACGCTGGTCAGGCCCCAATAGCCACCATGCAGCAGGGTGAAGGCCAGAACCGGGTACACCACCAGAAAGCCCAGCCCGTAAATGGCCTTGTGCGTAAAGCGAGAGATAAACAACGGCGCCGCGCCGATGACGGCCAGCCAGACGGTCAGGTCGACGCGCCAGCGCAGGTCAGCGGGGTAGTAGCCATACATGAACTGCCCGAAGCGCTGCTGAATGAACACCCAGCAAGCGCCTTGCCCGGTGCAGTCGGCACGGGTGCTGCCTGTCCAGTTCGCGTCAAGGATCGTCCACTGCACCAGCGGCGGCACTGTCAGGTACAGCAGGTAGAACGCCAGCAACGTCAGCAGGGTGTTGAAAGCACCGCTGAACAAGTGGGTGCGCATCCATGCGAGGGGGCCGAACACCTTGTTCGGGGGCGGCAGGTCGGGTTTGAAATGATGAGTCGTCATGGCCGTCTCCTTAGCGTTCGATCAGCGCGATGCGCTTGTTGTAAACGTTCATCAGCAAAGAAATGCTGATGCTGATTGCCAGGTACACGCTCATGGTGATCGCAATGACTTCAATGGCCTGGCCGGTCTGGTTGAGCACCGTTCCGGCAAACAACGAAACCATTTCCGGATAGCCGATCCCGGCCGCCAAAGACGAGTTTTTTGCCAGGTTGAGGTATTGGCTGGTCAGCGGCGGAATGATCACCCGCAGGGCTTGCGGGATGATCACCTTGCGCAGCGTCGGCCCGGGGCGCAGGCCCAGGGAGCGTGCGGCTTCGGTCTGGCCGTGGCTGACCGAGGTGATGCCCGAGCGCACGATCTCGGCGATAAACGCTGCGGTGTACACCGTCAGGGCCAGGGTAAGCGCCAGCAGCTCCGGGATCAGCACCCAGCCACCGACAAAGTTGAAACCCTTGAGCTCGGGCATTTCCCACTGCAGCGGCGCGCCAAAAATCAGTGCGCATGCCCCGGGAATCACCAGCAGCAAGCCCAGTCCGGCCCAGAATTTATGAAACGGTTGGCCGGTGGCTTCAAAGCGTTGGTTGGCCCAACGCACCATCAAGCCGACAGCGACGAGGGCAAACAGCACGCTGCATGCAAAGGGCCAAAAGCCGTCTGCGGCCAGCGCCGCGGGCATGTTCAGGCCACGGCTGCTGACAAAGAAGGTGTCATTGAAGTGATGGCTATTGCGCGGCCCCGGCATGCTCAGGAACACCGCGAAGTACCAGAACAGGATTTGCAGCAGCGGCGGAATGTTACGGAACACTTCCACATACACCGTCGCCAGCTTGTTGATCATCCAGTTGGGGGACAAACGCGCCACGCCGATGATGAAGCCGAGGAGGGTGGCCAGAACCACGCCAATCACCGTCACCAGCAAGGTGTTGAGCAAGCCGATGACAAAGACTCTGGCATAGCTGTCCGATTCTTTGTAATCGATTAAATGCTGCGCGATACCGAAACCGGCACTGCGCTCAAAAAACTCGAAACCCGAGGTGATCCCTCGGTGTTGCAGGTTGGTCTGGGTGTTATTGAACAGGTACCAGCCCAGTGAAACGACCGCCACAATCGTAATGATCTGAAACAGCCACTCACGCACTTTGGGATCGCTGAAGCGCAGCTTCTGCTTGGGTGCGTTGATTAGGTTTTGCATGGAATGCCCCGGAAAAAAGCAACAGAACATCGCCCGGCGATCAACCGCCGGGCGACAACACGCACAGCAATCAGCGCACAGGCGGTGCGTATTGAATGCCGCCGTTGTTCCACAGTGCGTTCAGCCCACGGTCGATTTGCAGAGGGCTGCCTTTGCCCAGGTTTCTCTCAAAGACTTCGCCGTAGTTGCCGACCTGCTTGACGATCTGCACCACCCAGTCCTTGCGCAGCTTGAGGTCTTTGCCGTATTCGCCGTCGGCACCCAGCAGGCGGGCTACGTCGGGGTTCTTGCTGGTTTTGGCTTGAGCTTCCACGTTCTTCGACGTAATGCCCGCTTCCTCAGCGTTGAGCATGGCGTAGCCCACCCAGCGCACGATGGCCAGCCAGTCGTCGTCACCGTTGCGCACGATTGGGCCCAAGGGCTCTTTGGAAATGGTTTCTGGCAGGACGACATACTCCTCCGGGTGGGCCAGTTTGCTGCGCTGTGCGTAGAGTTGGGACTTGTCGGAACTCAGTACGTCACAGCGGCCGGACTCCAGCGACTTGGCGCTTTCATCGGAGGTGTCGAAGGTGATCGGGCTGTACTTCAGCTTATTGGCGCGGAAGTAGTCCGAAACGTTCAACTCGGTGGTGGTCCCGGCGAGGATGCACAGGGTTGCACCGTCCAGTTCCTTGGCACTTTTTACGCCGAGCTTTTTGTTGACCAAAAAACCAACGCCGTCGTAATAGGCGATAAATCCGGGGAATTTCATGCCCATTCCTGCGTCGCGGGAGCTGGTCATGGTGGTGTTGCGCGACAAGATGTCGATTTCGCCCGATTGCAGGGCAGTGAAACGCTCCTTGGCATTCAACTGGCTGAATTTGACCTTGCTGGCGTCACCAAACACGGCGGCCGCCACCGCGCGGCAGACGTCAGCGTCAATGCCCAAAATCTTGCCGTGGGCATCCGGTACCGAGAAGCCCGGCAAACCATCGGAGACACCGCATTGGATAAACCCTTTCTTCTGGATGGCGTCCAGCGTGGCGCCCGCCGAGGCCCCATTGGCAAGACCCATCAGGGATGTGGCGGCGAGTGTGAGCCCAGCAAGTTTCAATCTATTCATTCCAATGCCTCAAGTGATGTTTCATTGTTGTTATCGGTTGCTTGAGTGTCTTCGCGTTCAGATAAATATTGAGCGAAGCAGGTGCCAGCCTCATTAAATGTGCGGCACTAAGTCGATAAAGGCTTAAATGCGCTGACAAGAGCGCGTTTTATAAACCGCCTTTAATAGTGTTTTTTATTCACAGTCATGCCAGAGAGTGTCGATGACCTTGCTTGAATAAGTTCTTGAACCAAGGAGGCCCACACTAAACCCTGTGTTGTTCCACCGGCATAAGTTGCTCCGGCGGCAACACGATTAAATGCACACCAATGCACAATCGACAGCCCATCTTGAGTACCGGGCCGGGCACATTCAATGATCTGTAAGTTGTTACTTTCAATCGCCTTGGCATACGCGTGTGGGAAGTGCCGGGCAACAGCGGCCAGGCAGGCGGCGAGTATGTGTTGTTTATCCGCCGGGCTTGCATCGGGTGGCACCTGGCCGCCGGAGACAAGAATGTGGCCTGCGTCCAGCCGGCAATTCATGACGCCGATTGGCAACGCATAGTGCAGCTTGACCCCGCGCAGGTCGGCGCCTTCGTTGCCGACAGCGATCAATTTGAAAAACCAGCCGGTGATCGGTAAGACGTCTGGTTGCTCAACGCCCATGGCGGTGATGACGAAGTGTTCTCTGCTCAGTTCGGTTATCTGCCCCCGGCTCAGACGCTGAGGCCGGAACTGAACCCCGGCGCGCTGCAAAAGCGTCACCAGCTCGGCCATCACCTCGACAAACGCCAGGTCGTAGCCCGACACCTCAATGGCGCGGCTGATCCCGGGGATTGCATACCTGGCCTCAAATTGCTGCTGGCTGATCTCAACAAGGTCACCGCCCGGCCTGCCACTCGGCCAGGGTGAGCGTTCAATCGCGCGTTGCTCGCCAATTGCCGCGTCTACGCCTTCGTCACCTTCCCGATAGGCGCGCACAATCCCCGCCTTGGCGAAGGGGCGCAGTGACGGGTTGTCAGCCAGGAGCTTTTCAAACAGCTCGATGCCTGCGCGGTTGCACGCAATGGCCAAGTGTTGGTTGGCGGGGAGCAAGTAGTCGTTATGCAGCGGCTTTGCCGCCGTCTCCGTTGCAGACAGATGGCGCATATTGACGTTCTTGTGACTGGCGCCATCGCTCTCCTGATCCCCGCCGTAGACCGTGACCTGATAATTCGCCAGGCGGCACATCACCGCCTGGAGCAGGCCATTGATCCCCCTGCCAATGATCGACACGCTGGGCGCTCCGGCCTGTACCGGCTTGGTCGGGATCATCAGAGAGTGGGCACATTGGCGCCTGACAAGGCCGCGCAAGGCGGTGAGGCTCAGTTGCACGCAGACGGCATAGTCAAGGTCGCGATGGCAGGCTTCAGTGGTTGCCGCCTGCGTCGTCAGCGTCACCGGCTGGCACCACGTTGAGGTGCTACAACCGAGCGCCAGGGTGCGCAGACGAAAGGCATCCAGTGTTGCGGGCCCGTAGTCGACGATCAACTGGATGCCTTGCGCCTTTGCCAGGGCCTGCAACGCCGCATCGCTGAACACCTGCGGTTTGGCGACACAGACCACACGGGCCTGGGGGTGCAAGCTCTCAATGAGAGCCCGGTCAATGCGCTGGGTGGAGTCCTCATTCAGCGACAAACAGATCGCAACGGCGTGCGCCCCTTGCAGTGCTTCAAGCCAGTCAGCGACAAATGAGACCCGGCTGATTGGCGCTGGCGTTTGGCCGGGGCGCACTAACACCGTGACCCGGATGTCCGGATTTTGCTCAAGCAACAGGTTAACCAGGGCTTTGCCGACATTGCCGTAGCCCAGCACGCAAACAGCCTGTGCTGTGCCGCCATCGGCCAGTGTCAGCCAGTGGGCGATATAGGCCGCGACGTGCGGCGCGTTGACCCCCGGCGTATTGATCACCCGAACATGGTTGGGCGCGCACAGGTCCAGCCGCACTTTATCCAGGCTCGACCCTCTGCGAATTAGCACAAGATCGCCGAATGGGTGGCAAGTGCGCCATTGATCAATCACCTCGGCATCAATGCTTTGATCCCCGACAACGAGGGTTGACGGGCGCAGCAGTGCGATCTGTATCAGCAGTGTTTGTTTGGTTAATGTCGGGGGCAGAAATATGACATTACTGGGCGCATCAGCTTTCCAGCCACTGGACACCGGCGCGATATGTAAGATGTTTTCGGTAGTGGCAATCAGTGATGCAGCAACTGGCGGAACGCAAGAGAGCCTCATGGCGTTATCTCCAACACTTCTGACCTGTTAATACCTCACGCAGAGGCATTTAATAAAGTTGGCGTTGCAACTGCAAACGTGGGCTTTTTATGAGGGGTGTTGATATAGGGGTTAACGTCAAGGGGCGTCGAGTGGACTATAACTAGCGTTCAAGGAAAGTTGGGTCGCTACTAATATGTTGAACGTAGTCATATTTAAGTCTCGTGTGATTTAAGATGCGTCACCTAATTACCTCGGCAAAACTAGCAGTAACTAGCAACAAGGTCTGTAGGACGCTTCCTAAATTTCAGGATTACTTATTGTGGGTGTCGCCTGCGACACCCACAACACCTCTAAGGGCGCCAGCCCAGTTGGCTGGAGATTTGTTGCGAGGCTTCCATCAGTTGTTTGACGTAGTCCTGTTTCAGTTCTTCGCGAAAGCGAAAGCACGGAAAGGACACGCTCATGCCACCGATCACATGGCCAAAGCGGTCCCTGATCGGCGCCGCCAGGCAGCGCATGTTGTCTTCGAATTCTTCGTGATCTTCGCCATAGCCTTGCTCGCGCACTAGCGCCAGTTCGTGCAGGTACTCATCAATGCTGGTGAGGGTGTTGGCGGTACGACGCTCAAAACTTTCTTCGCGCAGGTGCGCGAGCAACTCGTCTTCTTCCAGCCAGGCCATCAGCACTTTGCCAATCCCGGTGCAGTACAACGGGGCGCGGCGGCCGATGCGCGAGTACATGCGCAGGTTGTACTTGGAGTCGATCTTGTGCACGTAAACGATGCTGCCTTCGTCGAGGATGCCCAGGTGCACGGTCTCGCCGGTCAGCTCATTGATGCGCCGCATGCCCGGTTCGGCTTCGCGCACGATGTCCAGGTGGGGCAGGGCCTGGGCGCCCAGTTCGAACAGGCGAACGCTGAGGCGGTAGCGGTCTTCGGCATCCTGGACCACATAGCCACGGGCTTTGAGCGACTGCAAAAAGCGGTAAACCGTGCTTTTTGACATGTCCAGCTTTTGCGCGATTTCTGACACGCCGCTTTCTTCAGGGTGCTCGGCCAGGGTTTCAAGCACAGCCATGGTCCGCCCTACGGCCGACACCAGTTCATTGTTTTGGGTGGTGCTGTTGTCCATGGAGGCTCCAACACAATTAAAAAAAACAAGGATATACCCTGGCGAATCGAAACGCTGTTCCATTTTGCTTGACGGTGTGGGAATTAGGATTAGAATCGGCCACAAGAAAAAAATGAAACGCCGTTTCGAAAACAATAATAGCGCTGCACAAGACCCTCCCTTACGGGTCTGCGTTGACGCAAAACACAAGGCGCGCAGTGATGACAGTAATGCTCGGGCATTGCCCACAGGCCGAACGATCCCGCCCCCTCAAGGTGGCGTTGATCGGCGAGTGCATGATTGAGATGCGCGGTGAGCCGGGCGCGACGTTCAGCCAGACCTTTGGCGGCGACACGCTGAATGCGGCGGTCTACCTGGCCCGTGTCAGCCAGGGCAGCACGATGGGTGTCGACTACATAACCGCTGTCGGTGCAGACGCTTTCAGCGTTGCCATGCGCCAGATGTGGCGCGACGAAGGCGTGGGTGACCAGCATGTTCGGGTCATCCCCGATGCGCTGCCGGGGCTGTACTTTATCCAGACCGACGACCAGGGCGAACGCCGTTTTGCCTACTGGCGTGGCGAAGCCGCCGCCCGCCGGGTGTTCGACGGGCCGCAAGCCGATGCCCTGCTCAGTGCGTTGGCCGGTTATGACTATGTGTATGTCAGCGGCATCAGCCTGGCGATCCTCACGCCCGTTGGCCGCGAACGCTTGATGCAAGCCCTGAGCCTGGCCCGAGCGGCAGGTACGCGCATCGTCTTCGACAACAATTACCGCCCCCATTTATGGCCCGACGTGCACGCCGCACGTCAGGCCTACAGCGACATGCTGCGCCTGACCGACCTGGCCCTGATCACCTGGGAAGACGACGCCGCGCTGTTCGGTTATGCCGATCACACAGCATTATTTCGCGCCTATAAAGCCTTCGGCGTAGGCGAAGTCGCGCTTAAACGTGGCGCGGCCTCGTGTTTGATTCAGTGCGCGGCGGGGCACGTTGAAGTGCCCGCCGAAAACGTGCAGCACATCGTCGACACCACGGCGGCGGGCGACTCGTTCAGCGCGGCGTACCTTGCTTGCCGTTTGCAAGGTGGCGAGCCCGCACTGGCGGCGCGCTGGGGCCATCGGCTGGCCGCGCAAGTGGTGCAACACCCCGGGGCGCTGATCCCGCGCGCGGCCATGCCGACACTGAGCATGCCCGCATTGTCTTCTGTGGCTGAGGCTTGAGCGTATGAAAATTGTTGAAGCGCGGGTGATCGTTAGTTGCCCTGGGCGCAACCTGATCACCCTGAAAATTGTCACCGACTCCGGCCTGTATGGCATCGGCGACGCGACCTTGAACGGCCGCGAAATGGCCGTGGTGGCATACCTTGAAGAGCACGTTTTGCCTGCCTTGATCGGCCGCGATGCGCAGCGTATCGAAGACATCTGGCAGTACCTGTATCGCGGTGCCTACTGGCGCCGTGGCCCGGTGACCATGACCGCGATTGCCGCCGTTGACGTGGCGTTGTGGGACATCAAGGCCAAGGCCGCCAACATGCCGTTGTACCAGTTGCTGGGTGGCAAGAGCCGCGAGCGAGTCATGGTGTACGGGCATGCCACGGGCAAGGACATCGACGGTTGCCTGGAGGAAGTCGCCCGCCATGTTGAGCTGGGTTACAAAGCCGTGCGCGTGCAGTGCGGGATTCCGGGCATTGCCACCACGTATGGTGTGGCCAAGCGCAGTGGTGAACGCTATGAACCGGCCGACAGCGACCTGCCCGCCGAGCATGTGTGGGACACCGCCAAGTACCTCAACCATGTGCCCAAGCTGTTCGCCGCCGTGCGCGAGTGTTTTGGCGATGATCTGCACATTCTGCATGACGTCCATCATCGGCTGACGCCCATTGAAGCCGGGCGTCTGGGCAAGGCCGTCGAGCCGTTCAACCTGTTCTGGCTTGAGGACTGCACCCCGGCCGAGAACCAGGAGGCTTTTCGCCTGATCCGTCAGCACACCACCACACCGTTGGCGGTGGGCGAGGTGTTCAACTCGATTCACGACTGCCGCGAACTGATTCAAGAGCAGTTGATCGACTACATCCGCGCCACGCTGGTGCATGCCGGTGGCATCAGCCACGTGCGACGGATCGCTGATTTTGCCGCGCTGTACCAGGTGCGCACCGGGTTCCACGGCGCCACTGACCTTTCGCCAGTGACCATGGGCGCGGCGCTGCACTTCGACACGTGGGTGCCCAACTTTGGCATTCAGGAACACATGCCCCACGACCCGCTGACCGAGGCCGTGTTCCCCCACGCTTACCGCTTTGAAGACGGCCATTTCACCCCCGGAGAAACCCCGGGCCATGGCGTGGATATCGACGAAACACTGGCCGCTCAATACCCCTACAAACGCGCCAGCCTGCCGGTCAACCGCCTCGAAGACGGCACGCTCTGGCACTGGTAACACACCGTTTAAAGCTTTTTGCGCGACTGTTTAATAACTATAAAAAATTGGGCGTCATGCCTTGGCAGGAGTTATCCGATGAAAGCGTTTCAAGTGAGAGCACCTTTTGAGTTCGGCCTGGCTCAGGTTGAAGTCCCGCAGGTCGCCCGTAATGAAGTGAAGGTCGATGTGGCCTACGCCGGTATCTGCGGTTCGGATCTGCACATCATTCACGGGCAGAATGCCTTTGTGCGGTTCCCCCGCGTCACCGGCCATGAGTTTTCGGGCGTGGTGCACGAAGTGGGCGAAGGCGTAGAGCACATCAAGGTCGGTGACCGCGTGTGCATCGACCCGGTGATCAGTTGCGGCACCTGCTACCCGTGCCGCATCAACCGGCCCAACGTGTGCACCCAGTTGCAAGTGATCGGCGTGCACCGCGACGGCGGTTTCAGCGAGCAAGTCAGCGTGCCGGCGAGCAATGTTCATCGCCTGCCGGACTCGATGTCCCTGAGCCACGCCGCCCTGGTCGAACCTTACTCCATCGCCCTCAACGTACTGGACCGCATGCAGCCGCACCCCGGCGACAGCCTGCTGATTTACGGCGCCGGCGTGATCGGCCTGACGCTGGTGCAAATGGCCCGCGCATTGGGGTTGACCGACATTACCGTGACCGACGTCATTGACGAGCGCCTTGAAACCGCGCGCTCGCTGGGCGCTACCCGAACCCTCAACGGCAAGGACGTCGACGTTGAAGCGACCATGCGCGAAATCACCGAGGGCCAGGGCGTGCCGCTGATTGTCGATGCCGCCTGCATCCCGGCATTGATGCCGCAAATGGTGCGCCTGGCCTCGCCAGCGGGGCGGATTGGCCTGCTGGGTTTCAACGCCACGCCCACCGACCTGGTGCAGCTGGAAATGATCAAAAAGGAACTCACCCTGGTGGGTTCGCGCCTCAACAACCGCAAGTTCCCACGGGTGATCGAACTGATCGCCAGCGGCAAGTTGCAGGTTCAGGAAATGATCAGCCACCGCGTCGGCTTTGATGACATGCCCGAGGCGATCGCCCTGATCGAAAACCACCCCGAGCAGACCCGCAAAGTGCTGGTGCAGCTCAATACCGCTCATTCCTGAACACCTTAGCTCCATGTGCCCACTGCTGGGCACCCTCACCGAATAAACATAAAAAGCGGGAGGTTCCAATGTTTGGTCAAGGTCGTACGTTAATCATCATCATGCTGTTCCTGGCAGGCGTCATTAACTACCTGGATCGCTCGGCATTGTCCGTGGCAGCCCCTTTCATCCAAAAAGACTACGGTCTGACCACGGGTGAGATGGGCATGATTTTCAGTAGTTTTTTTGTCGGCTATGCCGCCTTCAACTTTATCGGCGGCTGGGCGGCCGACCGTTATGGCGCCAAAACCACGCTGCTGCTGGCGATGGTGCTGTGGTCGCTGTTCAGTGGTTTGACCGTACTCACGGTCGGCTTCATGTCGCTGGTGTTTATCCGCATTCTCTTCGGCATGGGCGAAGGCCCGCTGAGCGTGACCACCAGCAAAATGGTCAACAACTGGTACACGCCCAAGCAACGGGCGCGGGCGTTGGGTTCATCCATGTCGGGCACCCCGTTGGGGGGCGCGATTTCCGGGCCGGTGGTGGGCTTTATTGCCATCAGTTACGGCTGGAAGGTCTCGTTCATCATCATTATGTTGATCGGCCTGGTGTGGGCGGCGGTCTGGTACAAGTTCGTCAAGGACAAACCTACCGGCAAGGTTGCGCAAGAGATTGCCGAAGGTGAAGGCCAGAGCGACATGGCGGCGCTGCCGGTGCATCCGCTGCGTTACTACCTTAAGCAACCGACGGTGCTGTTCACCTCGCTGGCGTTCTTCTCGTACAACTACACGCTGTTTTTCTTCCTGACCTGGTTCCCCAGCTACCTGACGATGGCCCACGGCCTCAACGTCAAAGAGATGAGTATCGCCACGGTCATCCCCTGGGTGCTGGGCTTCCTCGGGCTGGCGCTGGGCGGGTTTATCTCCGACTTCGTGTTCAAAAAAACCGGGCGCATGATGTTCTCGCGCAAAGTGGTGCTGGTCACGTGCTTGCTGGCCTGTGCGGTGTGCATCGGTTTCGCCGGTATCGTCAAAACCCTGTACCCGGCGGTCGCGCTGGTGGCCTTGGCGGTGTTCTTTCTGTACCTCACCGGCGCCATTTACTGGGCGATCATCCAGGATACCGTGCCCGCCGCACGGGTGGGCGGAGTCAGTGGCTTCATGCATTTTCTGGCCAACACCTCGGGCATCATCGGCCCGACCCTGACCGGCTTTCTGGTGCAGTTCACCGGCTCGTTCACCAGTGCCTTCTTGCTGGCGGGGCTGCTGACCATCATCGGTGCCGTGTGTGTGGCGCGTTATGTCCGACCGCTGCCCGTCACCGACGTTGCTGTGCCGCCAACAGACACGGTTGTGCCGCGCCCGGCGCTGTCGCAGCCCTGAGCTTTGAGGAGAGTCGCGATGCCTGTTGTTCAGCGTGTGCCCTCGGTCGCGGCCGAGGCCGAAGTCGGGATTGTGCATTTGGGTCTGGGAGCGTTTCACCGCGCTCATCAGGCGGTGTATGTGCAGCGTCATCTCAATCGCCACGGTCACAGCGCCTGGGGCGTGTGCAGTGCCAACCTGCGCTCCAACCGGGCGCTGGTCGAGCAATTGCGCGAGCAGCACAACCGCTATGCGGTGGCGGAGTACCAGGACCGCGAACAGGTGACCTTGCGCGACATCACGGTGGTGCGTGAGGCGCTGTTTGTCGGGGATGGCGGGCAAGAGCTGGAGCAACTGTTACAGCGCATGGCCGACCCGAACACCCGGATCGTCACGCTCACAGTGACCGAGAAAGGCTATTACCTGAGCCCGGCCAGCGGGCAGTTGCAGGTGCAAGATCCGGCGATCATTCACGACCTTGAACACCCGCAAACGCCGCGCACTGCGCCGGGGATTGTGCTCGAAGCCCTGCGCCGACGGTTCCAAGCGGGCGTCCCGGCATTCACCGTGTTGTGTTGCGACAACATGCCCGACAACGGCCAGCGCACCCGCCAGGCCGTGAGCGGTCTGGCGGCTGCACACAACCGTGAGCTGGCGCAGTGGATTGAACAGCAGGTGGCGTTTCCGGGCTGCATGGTCGATCGCATCGTGCCCGCCATGGACGCCCAGGCCTTCACCCGGTTGGCGCAGGAACTGGATTGCCATGACCCGGCGGCCGTGGTGTGTGAACGCTTCAGCCAGTGGGTAATCGAGGACCACTTCCCCCAAGGGCGCCCGGACTGGGAAGTGGAGGGCGTGCAAATGGTCGCTGACGTGCGGCCTTTCGAAACCATGAAGCTGCGCATGCTCAACGGCAGCCATTCGTTGATGGCTTACATCGGGCTGCTGGCGGGGCATGAGTCGGTGTTCGAGGCCATCAGCGATCCGGATCTGCTGCGCTTTATCCGCCGCTACATGAATGAAGAAGCGGCGCCGACTCTGGACATGCCCATCGGCATTGATGTGTCGGGTTATGCCCGCGATTTGTGCGCACGCTTTGCCAACGACAGCCTGCAACATCGCCTGCGGCAGATCGCCATGGACGGTTCGCAAAAACTGCCGCAACGCTGGTTGCAAGGCGCCCGGCAGTTGCTCGATGCAGGGCAGCCCATCGACTGCATCGCCCTCGGCGTGGCGGCCTGGATTCACTGCTGCACGCAGCCTGTGGCGGGCGGCGTGATGCACAGTGTTGACGACCCGTTGAGCGCTACGTTCGCCGATCTGGCCGGGCGTTTTGACGGCGCGGCGCGGGTCGATGCTTTTCTCGATCTGGAGCAAGTCTTCCCGGTCGAGCTGTCTTCGCGGGGCGCTTTTCGCGAGGCCGTGCAGCGGGCTTATAGCGCCCTGCAACACACCGGTATGCCCAATCATTTAAAAACCTTTGCAGCACACAACGAATAACAAGGGAGACACACATGGAACAGACGTGGCGTTGGTTCGGCCCCCAAGACCCTATCTCACTGGCCGATGTGCGACAGACCGGTGCGACCGGCATTGTCACCGCCCTGCATGAAATTCCTAACGGCCAAGTGTGGCCGGTGGAAGCCATTGCAGCGCGTAAAAAAATGATCGAAGCCGCCGGTTTGACCTGGTCGGTGGTCGAGAGCATTCCGGTGCACGAAGACATCAAGCGCGGCTGCGGGCGCCGTGACGAATACATCGCCAACTACCAGCAAAGCGTGCGTAACCTGGCGGCCTGTGGCATCGATATCGTCTGCTACAACTTTATGCCGGTATTGGACTGGACCCGCACCGACCTGGCCTGGGAACTAGAGGACGGCGGTTGGGCACTGCGTTTTGATCAAACCGCCTTTGCCGCCTTCGACCTGTTCATTCTTCAACGTCCGGGCGCGCAGGCCGAGTACAGCGCCGACGATATTCAACAGGCCAAAGACTACTTCGAGGCTCTGACACCGGCGCGCAGCGAAGCCTTGGTCAACACCTTGATCGCCGGGCTGCCGGGGGCAGAAGAACACTACACGCTGGACAGTTTTCGAGCGTTGTTGCGCACCTATGACGACATCGATGAAACCAAACTGCGCGAGCACTTGGGGCACTTTTTGCGTGAAGTGATCCCCGTGGCTGAAGAAGTGGGCGTGCGCATGGCCATCCACCCGGACGATCCACCGCGGGCGCTGCTCGGCTTGCCGCGCATTCTCTCGACGGCCCAGGACGCGCAATGGTTGCTCGACGCGGCGCCAAGCCCGGCCAACGGGTTGACCTTCTGCACCGGCTCTTATGGTGTGCGCGAAGACAACGACCTGGTGGCGATGGCCAAGCAATTTGCACCGTTCATTTACTTCACCCACCTGCGCTCAACCCGCCGCGAGGCCGACCCGCGCAGCTTCCACGAAGCCCACCACCTGGGTGGCGATGTCGACATGGTTGGCGTGATCGGTGCGCTGGTCGAAGAAGAACTGCGCCGCGAGCGCGACGGCGGCCCGCGCCTGCCACTGCGCCCGGACCACGGCCACCAGCTACTGGACGACCAGCACCGCAAGAGCAACCCCGGTTACTCCTTGATCGGCCGCCTCAAAGGGCTGGCGGAAATACGCGGTGTTGAACTGGCGATGCGTCAACAGCTGAGCTGACATAACCCTGCTCCTACACACAATACAGTTCACTCTGTGGGAGCGGGCTTGCTCGCGATGGTCGTTAACGATGACGCGTATTTGCCGAACAGACGGGGCGTTCTGAAGCCCATCGCGAGCAAGCCCGCTCCCACCCTTGAGCAGTTTTTGTGCCGTACAGGATCAATACGCAAAAGCACTGCGGTGCTTTTGCACAAATTCTTCCCAGCGCACCGGCTGGCGGCCGGTAATGGCCGTGAAGTTGTCAAACGTGTCCTGGGCACCCGGGATGCTGTTGGCGGCCATGCGTTTGAAGTTGTCATACACGCAACTCATGTACGCCATCTCGGCACCGGCTGCGCGCATGTTCTCCAGGAACACTTCGGGTGGCTGGGCGTCGTAGCGAAACGGCTGGCCCAATACCCGCGTCATGATGGTGGCCACGTCACCGTACGATTGCACGTCGTAACCCAAGCGATAGGTTTGACCGGCGTGTGTGTCCGGGTGCAACAGCGCTTGCGCAGCCACGCGGGCAACGTCTTCGCCATCGACCCAACTGAACGGCGTATCGCCGGTGTACTGCTCAATCACCCCGGATTTCACCGCTTGAGTGCCGTCATAACTCAGCAGGTTTTGCATAAAGCACTCAGGGCGCAAGTGGGTGAACGAACAGCCCGACCACTCAATGTACCGCTCCACCAACTGGTGCCAGGCCCAATGCCCGATGCTGGCGTCGTCACGGCCGCAGGCGCCCAAATGCACGATGTGCTGCACCCCGGTTTTTTTCGCCTGGTCCACAAACACTTTGCTTTGGCGCAGCATGTCGACGGTGTAGCCGGTCACCAGCAAGACCCGGTCGATGCCCTGTAAGGCGGGCGCCAGGGTTTCTTCTTTATCAAAGTCCATGATCACGCTGCGGATGCCGCGCGCCTCGAACGGTTGGGCTTTGGCGGTTGAGCGCACCGCCGCGACCAAAGTGATGCTGTCGTCGTCCTGCAACAGGCGCAGCGTGTCACCGCCGATCTGGCCCGTGGCGCCGGTGATTAAAACGGTGGGTTTTTGCGAGGTCATAAAAGCGCCTGTGGGGTGAGTAAAGTCGTGGCGCTGAGCTTACTGGGGAAATGGGAGCGTATTTACGATACCTTTTACCGAATTAAGTGAACTGGGTTCATCAATAAGAGGCCGCCATGTTTTCTTCCGAGCGCTTGAAGGGTATCGATGTGTTTGTCTGCGTCACTGACTCGGGCAGTTTCAAGGCGGCGGCCGAGCGCATGAACCTCACCGCGTCTGCGGTCAGCAAAGGTATTGCACGGCTGGAAAGCCGCTTGCAGGTGCGCCTGTTCAATCGCACCACCCGGCGCTTGGCCCTGACCGATGCGGGCACGGCGTTTTATCGCACGTGCACGGCCGTGCTGGCGGATCTGGAAGAAGCCGAGTTGACGCTGCACGCCGACTCAGCGCAGCCGCGCGGGCGTATTCGCATTGACCTGCCCGCCGCCTTTGGGCGCTTGCAGGCGTTGCCGGTGGTGTTGGCGTGTGTGCAGCAGTACCCGCAGTTGCAGCCGCACCTGTCGTTTTCTGACCGGTTTATCGATCCGGTGGAAGAAGACGTGGACGTGGTGGTGCGCGTAGGCGGCCCGGACGTCTGGCCGGCGGCGTGGGGGCACCGTTATCTGGGCAGCGAGCGGCATGTGTTCTGCGCTTCTCCGGCTTATCTCAAGCAACACGGCGAGCCCGTGACCGAGCGCGATCTGGAGCATCACGTGTGCGTGGCTTACGGTCGCGCAGATGGCACCGTCAGCCCTTGGCGTTTTGTGGGCAAGCAGGGCGCCGCCATGGAGCGCCGGGTGATGTCAGCGCAGTACATCGTCGGCGATGGCGAGGCACAGGTCATCACGGTCATGGCCGGTTGCGGGATCGCGCAGTTGCCCACCTGGCTGATCAAGCAACAACTGGCCGAAGGCAGCCTGGTCGAAGTGCTCCCGTACCTGGCGAGCGAGGGGCTGGCGATTCATTTGGTGTGGCCCAAAAACCGTGACGCGCTCCCCAAGGTCAAGGTGCTGCTGCAGGCGCTGGCGCAGGGCTTGATGCCCGGCTTACAGCGGTAGCACCCGGTCATTGATGACGTTCTTCATCACCAGCGTCGACACCAGCCGCTGCACGTTGGGCAGCGAGGTGAGGTGTTCGTCGTAAAGGCGCTGAAAGGCCGGCAAGTCTCTGGTGATGACTTGCAGCAAGTAGTCCGGGTCGCCGAACAGGCGCTGCGCTTCGATGATCTGCGGGATCTGAGGCAGCGCCGCCTCAAAGTCGGCAATGGCCTGGCGGGTGACTTCGCGCAGGGTCACGAACACGATCGCAGAAAAGCTCAAGCCCAGCTCCTTGGGCGCCAGCAGGGCGCGATAGCCCAGGATCACCCCCGACTCCTCCAACGCCCGCACCCGTCGATGGCACGGCGAAAGGCTCAGCCCCACGCGTTCTGCGAGTTCGGTGAGGGACAAGCGGCCATCGGCGTGCAGCTCAGCGAGAATCTTGCGGTCAATTCGATCCACGTGGAAGAACCTTCTAGGTTGATAGCGCTCTAGGGGGATAAACGAAAGATAATCCTATCAGTATTTCCCTATTCTTCTACGGGCTGCCCACGCTTCAAAACCGCGTGGTGCACACCCCTCCGGCTCACTGTAGAAGGTAGAACCCTGTGACTCTCAGCGTATTGGCCGCTTTTTGGGCGGTGTCTTTTCTGTTCATCATTACCCCCGGCGCAGATTGGGCGTACGCGATTTCTGCGGGTATGCGCGGGCGTCTGGTGACCCCTGCGGTGGCGGGTTTGCTCTCGGGGCATTTGCTGGCGACGGTGGTGGTCGCGGCCGGGGTTGGCGGGTTGGTGGCGAGTCACCCGATGATCTTGCGGGCCATGACCATTGCCGGTTCCGGGTATCTGCTCTGGTTGGGGGTCAGCATGATTCGTCACCCCTCGACGCCCGAGTCAGGCAGCGTGCAAGTGGCTGATTCCGGGTTGCGCTGGGCCTGGAAGGGGCTGTGTGTCAGCGGCTTGAACCCCAAGGTGTTTCTGCTGTTTTTAGCGTTGTTGCCGCAATTCACCGACCCACTGTCCGTGTGGCCGATCCCGGCGCAAATTGTCGCCTTGGGCGCACTGCACGCGTTCAGCTGTGGCGTGGTGTACCTGATGGTCGGCTTCGGTGCCAAAGCCGTGTTGCAGACCCGCCCCAGCGCGGCGCAAAACGTCAGCCGGGTGTCGGGCGCGATCATGATCGTGATTGCCGTGGTGTTGCTGGCTGAGCAAGTGCTGCATTAAAAGCGTCTAAGCTCCTGCAACAACCTTTAGGGAGGGACGCAACGTGACGACCACAGACACCACACCGCACGCGGTGGTTGAATTCTGGAAGCAGGCCGGCCCCACGCATTGGTTTGCCAAGGACGAGGCCTTCGACAAGCGCTTTCGTGAGACCTTCTACACCGCGCATTTTCAGGCCGCCAGGCGCGAGCTGGAGCACTGGGCCGCAGAGGCAGAAGGCGCGCTGGCGTTGCTGCTGTTGCTGGACCAATACCCGCGCAATGCCTTCCGTGGCACCGCGCACATGTTTGCCACCGACCCGCTGGCGCGTTTTTACGCCCGCAAGGTGATTGAGGCGCAGCTGGATCAACAGATCGAAGTGGCCTTGCGCGGGTTTTGTTACTTGCCGTTTGAGCATTCCGAAGACGCCGATGACCAGCGCCTGTCGTTGGAACTGCATGAAAAACTCAACCCGCAAGACACCCGTTGGGCCAGGGAACACGCCGATATCATTGAACGCTTCGGGCGTTTTCCCCATCGTAACGACGTCTTGGGGCGTGTCTCGACTGAGCAGGAACGCACGTTCCTCGCCGCGGGCGGTTTTGCTGGCTGACGCGATGTGCACGTGTCTCGCGATCTTTTTGAAAGATCAAAAGATCGCGAGGCAAGCTCGCTCCTACAGAGATCAGAAATCAGCTTTGAGCGACATGACGAAATTGCGCGGTTCGCCATAGAAGTTGCCGAAGCCTTCGGTGCCGACGGTCACGTAGTAGCGCTTGTCGAACAGGTTGTTGCCGTTCAGTGCCACCGACCAGGTGTCGTCGATGCGGTAGCTCACGCGGCCGTTCCACACGGCGTAGCCTGACTGGGTCATGTCATTGCCGCTGATGGGCGAGACGCGATAGTTGCTGCTCTGGGCATTGACCCCGGCGCCTACGCTGACGCGGTCCAGCGCGCCGCTCAGGCCGTAGTCGGCCCACACCCGCAGCAAGTGGCGCGGCACGTAAGAGTTATAGGGCACGCCATTTTGCGCAGCGTCGGCGTCCTCCAGCACTTTGGTCTGGGTGTAGGTGTAGCCGGCCAGCAGTTGCAGGCGATCAATGACTTCGCCGCTCACTTCGGCTTCAAAGCCTTGAGCACGCACTTTGCCGGAGTTTTGCGAGCAACTGCTGTCGGGACACAGCGGATCATCTTGGGCGGCATCTTTTTGAATCGTACGGAACAGGTTAAAGGCACTGTTCAGACGCCCGTCAAACCATTCGCCCTTGATGCCCACTTCGTAACTCTGGCCGATCAGTGGCTTGAGCGTTGCGCCGCTCAGGGTTCTGTAGTTGCCTTGCGGGGTGAAAATGTCGGTGTAGCTGGCGTAGGCGGTCAGGTTGTCATTGAGGTCGAACAACACGGCGGCAAACGGGGTGACTTGCCCGGTTTCTTTGGCTTGGGTATGCACCGGGGTGCCTTCACCGCGCCAGTACGACACGGAGTCGCTGTTGGAGGAGTACCAGCTCACCCGGCTGCCCACTACTAATGTCAGCGGTTCGGCCAGTTTCAGGCGGGCGATGGAGTAGGCGCCGTACTGCTTGATACGCATGTCCATCGGGCCGCCACGGGAGGCATTGGCCAGGTAGTAGCTGTTGTCGGGCTGCGGCAGGTGGTGGTTGGGGTTGAATACGTCTTGCCGATCCGGGAGCACCGCCACAGCGAAGAAGTCATCCTTTCGGGAGCGACTGGCATTGGCCCCGACCGTGAGTTCGTGCTGCTGGCCAAAGGCATCGAAGGTGCCATTGAGGTAGGCGTCAAAGCCGTAATCGACCTGGTCATAGTCATAGGTGCTGCCAATGACCAGCGTGTTCGATTGGGTCGCACCCACCGGTACTGAGCCGCTGGGGAAGGCGTATTCCATGTCCTGGGTGTTTTTGGAATAGACCCCGGCAACCTTCACGGCCCAATCGTCATTGAGTTGATGTTTTAAATCGCCAAACCAGTTGGTGCGCTTGCTGCGCTGATGGTTCCACGCCGGGTTCAGGCACGTGGAGCGTTTGAGCTTCAGGTCACTGCCATCGGCATAGCGCGGCAAGCCGCCCCAGCAGGGTGTGGCGTCGACGTCTTCATAGGCCAGGCCGATGCCCAGCGTGGTGTCGGGGCTCAGGTCGACATCCAGCGCACCGTAGTAGATCTGGTCTTTGCGCTGTCCGACGTCGTAGAAATACTGGCGCGTTTGTTCGGTGATCACCGCCCGGCCGCGCACGCTGCCGGTGTCGTTCAGCGGGCCGCCCGTGTCGATCTGTCCGCGGTAGTTGTCCCACGTTCCGGCTGACAGCGACAGTTGGGTGTGCGGGGTATATTCGCCGCGCTTGCGCACAAAGTTCACGCCGCCCGAGGTACCGCCCGCGCCTTTCATCATCCCGGCGGCGCCGCGCAGCACTTCAACCCGGTCGTAGATCGCCATGTCGCTGTTGAAGCTGTCGGCCTGCACGTAGCTGCTGCCAATGTCCAACGGCACGCCGTCGTACTGGTATTGGCCGGTCATGCGAAAGCCACGGGAGTAGAAGTACTTGCCGCCCATGGGCGAGTCGTACACGGTGATGCCCGGGGTTTTCTCCATCACTTGCTCGATAGTGTTGAGGTTCTGGTCATCGAGCATTTTGCGGGTCATGACGGTGATGGACTGCGGGGTTTCCTTGAGGCTGTGCGCGCCCTTGCCGATGGTCACGGCGCGCGCGCTGTAGGAGCCTGAACCTTCAGTGGTGGCATCCAGGCTGCGCTCGGTAATGCTGGTGACGCCCAGTTGCAATGCCTGCGCATCGTGTGGTGCCGGTTCAACGCTGAAGCTGCCTTGCGCGGTGATGCGCAATTGCAGGCCGCTGCCGCGCAGGGCTGCTTCCATGGCGTGCTCTGGCGACATCTGGCCGATCACCGCAGGTGCCTGTTTGCCCTGTACCAGCCCCGGCTCCAGCGAAACGATGTGCCCGCTTTGGCTGGCGATGGCGTTCAACGTCGTGGCCAGCGGACCGGCAGGCACATTGAAATTGACCTCTTGGGCTTGCACCCAGGCAGGGTTGGCCAGGGCGGCAAGGGCTACAGCGGCGTAACGGGTGTGGGGCCACGGGTTGAGCACAGCATTCTCCTGATCGTGTGGAAGTCTCAGGAGATAGGTGGGCTGAGAATTAAAAACCGGACACGGATGCGAGCAATTATCAAAAATATTTTGCGCCGTGGCTCAGGCCGGCCGGATCAACGTCAGCCACGGGCTGTAGCGGTCCACGCGAATGGGTAGGGTTTCGGCCAACGCGGTGTAGGCCCGGTCGGGGTCATTCAGCGGGTACACGCCTTGCACACGCAGGCCGCGCACTTCAGGGGCGACACGCACCAGCCCGCGGGTGTAAGGGCGCAGCGCATCGACCACCTGCGCCAGGGAGTCATCCAGTACGTTCAGCCGACCGTTCAACCACTCGGCGCGGTATTGCTGGTTGCCCGCTTGCGGCACGATCTGCCGGGGGTAGAGCAGGGCAGACTGGCCTTCTTGCAGGGCCAGGGTGGTGCCGTTGAACAACCGGGTTACAACCGCATGCTCAAGGACCACGACGCGGCTGGCCGCTGATTCCTGCGAGACCAGAAAGCGCGTGCCCAAGGCCTGGACCTCGCCTTCGGCGGTGCGCACGCGAAGCGGACGACGCGCATCGGGCGCAACCTGAATCACCAACTCGCCACGGCGTAAAATCACCAGCCGTTGCTGGCTATTGAAGTGCAGGTCAACCGCGCTGTTGGCATTGAGGCTAAGGCGGCTGCCATCGGCCAGGTTAAAGTCGTCGCGCTCACCCACCCCGGTCGACAGGTCGGCCAGCAACGACTCACCCAACGGGCTGCTGGCGCCCAGCCACAACCCGCCGCCGAGCAAGCCCAAACCGGCCAGCGCGCGCAAAGCGTCCCGCCGAGTGGTGCTCGGTTGCAGCAGCACTAACCGTGCTTCACCCGCTTGCCCGGGCAGGCGCCGGTCCAGCGCGCGAACGGTATTGAACGAGCCACCGAGGCGCTTTTGCAGGGTGTCCCACGCGTGCACATGCGCCGGGTCTGCGGCCAGCCATGCGTTGAAACGCTCCAGCAGGGCGGCGTCGGGGGTGTCAGCGCGCAGCTTCACCATCCAGTCAATGCTCTGTTCGCTGACCGGGTCCAGGCGTAACTCGCTCATAGGGCTGCCTCGCACAGATAACACTGGCGCAAGGCCTGTTTCATGTAGCGGCTGACGGTGCGTTCCGACAGGCCGAGTTTTTGCGCAATGGCCACATAGCTCAGGCCGTCCAGCTGGCTGTACAAAAAGGTAGCTTTGACTACCAGCGGTAAGCCGTCGATGGCCCGATCGATAGCCACCAGCGCCTCAATCAACTGCAACTGTTCTTCGGGGGAGGGCACCACGGTTTCCGGGAGCAAGGCCAAGCGTTCCAGATAGGCGCTTTCCAGTTTGCCGCGCCGGTGCCGATCGAAAATCAAACGTCGCGCAATCGTCGATAAATAAGCCCGCGGCTGCTCGATGCTGTCCGGGTCGACCCGTGCGGCGAGCATTTGGCAAAACGTGTCGGCTGCCGTGTCTTCGGCATCTGCAGGGTTACGCACGCGCCGACGAATATGCTGCAGCAACCAACGGTGGTGATCGCTGAAAAAAAAGCCCAGCTTGCGAGTCGAGAGAGGTTGCACCGGTCGGTTTTCCAGAAGGTGAGTGCGAATCGTTCTCAAGTCTAGCGGCGATATGATGGCAACTGCAATCACCGCCGAGCGAAACACATGATCTGGGTCTCGTGACGGGTTTTAGGCCTGGGCTATAGTGGCGCCTGCCTGAACACCTCGACCTGATGTGGAGTCACCTATGACGTACCGAGCCTTGCTGACCTTGCTTGTGACCCTGAATGCCGGACTGTTCAGCCTGGGGGCTGCGGCGGCGGGCGATGCAGAGGCGGGCGGCAAGTTATTCAGCAAGACCTGCGGCGGGTGCCACAGCATCGGGGAAAACGCCCGCAGCGGTTTTGGGCCGCATTTGAATGGTGTGATCGGGCGCCAGGCCGGGAGTTTGCCGGGTTACCAGTTTTCGGAGGCGATGAAAAACTCCGGCGTGGTCTGGACCCCCGAGACGCTCGCGGCGTACATCGAAGCCCCGAAAAAAGTGGTGAAGGGCACGCGCATGATTTTCTGGGGCATCAGCGACCCGGAGAAAATTGCCAATCTGCTGGCTTATATCGAAACCTTCAAAGACCAGTAATCACAGGATGTCGTGTAAATAATCCTTGAGCGCCAGCAGCGGCGCGTTCAGTTGCTCCAGGCTGTGCGCCTGTTGCACCCCAAGCGCCAGCTTCTGCAATTCGCGCCCCATGGGCGAGTCCGCACCACCAATGGCGTCCATGGCCAGGTCGATGCACTCATCGATTTTGGCCTTGATCGCCTCCAGGTCGCCCTTGCGCACCAGAAAGGCAAACACGTCGCGCTGATAGTCACCCATGACCATGTCGTCGCGCAGAATCGGGCTCTGGCCCTCAGCTTCGTAGGCGAGCTTGAGCGAGAAAAGGGCGACGGTCTCCAGCGGGCGTTCCATGGGGCGTGGTCCTGTGGCGGGGATTGAGCGGGGGATGATGGCTTTTTTGCCGGTGAAAAAAAAGTCTTGGGTCTCAGTAAAAACGCCGCCGTCTCATCACTGAGAGGGCGGCGCTATGAGCGTTACCGGTTTAGAACGTGTACTTGGTCGTCAACATCACGTTACGCGGCGGGCCATAAGAGCCGCTGCGGAAGTTCTCGTCCAGCGAGCTGATGTACTTTTTGTCGAACACGTTGTTGAGGGTGGCCGTGGTCGACCACTGCGGCGTGAGTTGATAGCGCGCCATCAGGTTGGCAACGGCGTAGTCGCTTTGCTTGACCTTGGCCGGGGTGGTGAGCTGCCAGCTGTCCACGGTCATATGGATTGCACTTTGCCAGTTGACCCCGCCGCCGACGGTCACGCGGTCCAGTTCGCCGGGCAGGCGGTAGGTGGTCCAGACCTTCAGCATGTCGGCCGGAATGATGGTTTTGACGCGCTCGTTATCAGCGTCTTTAACCACACTGTGGCTATAGCTGGCGTTGAGGTTCCAGTCGGGCAGCAGTTCCCCGCTGACTTCCATATCAATGCCACGGGTCTTGGTCTTTTTCGCGACATACGCGGTCAGGTTGTCGTTGCCGATCACCAGCCCGTCGGCGATGGCGTCGTTGTCCAGGTCAACTTCAAACAGCGCAATGGCGGTGTTCAAGCGGCCGTCATAGTAATCACTCTTGAGACCGATTTCGTAGTTGTCGCCTTTGCGCGGGTCCAGCAGGTTGCCGCTGGTGGTGCGGTAGGGCTGCGGCTTGAAGATGCTGGTGTAGCTGGCATAGACCGAGTGGTTGGGGGTCAGGTCGTAGACCACCCCGGCGTACGGCGTGACCTTGCCATTGACCCGCAAGGTGTCATCGGTGTTGAAGCGTTGCATGTTCGCGACGTTGTAATGCAGAAAGGCATCGTAGCGATAGTTGCTCACGCGCGTGCCGAGGATGACAGAGAGGTCATCGGTGGGTTTGAGCCGGGTGGCCAGGTACACACCGTTCTGCCATTGGTTGATGTTGTCGTCTTCGCGGTTGAAGTTGTAAGAGGCGTTGGGCGCGTAGTTGTCCCAGTTGTAAATATTCACCGGCTTGCCGCTGACGCCATTGTCGCTGGTGCCGTTGGCCAGCAGGTTGCCGAAGCCGTTACGACGGTTTTCGTAGCTCTGATAGTTAAACCCCACCACCAGTTCATGCTCGCGCCCCAGCCATTGGTAAGGGCCGGACAGCATCACATCCAGGCCTTTTTGCTCTTGCGTATTGTCGCCCTTGGTCGCGGTGTAACTGAGGCCGCTGCCAGTCTGCGGGTTGAGAAAGCCCGTGGTGGTGCCGACGATGATCGAGTCGTACTCGCGGGTGCCGTACAGGGAGTTGGCGGAGACCTTCAGCGTCCAGTCATGGGCCAGTTTTTGCTCGATCGAGGCGAAGGCATTCACCGACTCCTGGCGGTTGGTGCTGTCGCGGCTTGCCGGGTTTTCGCTGCGTGACAGGTGCAGTTGGTTGCCCTTGTTGTCCACCATCGGCAGGCCCGTGGTAGAGAAACCGCGCGGGTCGTTGTAAAGGTATTCGGCCCCGACGGTCAGCAGCGTGCTGTCACTCAGGTCGGCTTCTGCCACGCCGTAGAGGATGGTTTTTTCCTGCTGCAGATAATCGGTAAAGCTGTTGGCTTGTTGATAGGCCGCGACGGCGCGCCCGCGCACATTACCGGGCGGCGTCAGCGGGCCGGACACGTCCACTTCGGTGCGGTACAGGTCCCATGAGCCGAGGCCGGCACTGACGTAGCCCTGGAACGTCGAGGTAGGCTTTTTGCGCACCATATTGATGGTGCCGGAAGGGTCGCCCGTGCCGGAGAGCAAACCGGACGCACCGCGCAGCACTTCGATGTGGTCATAAATCGCCATGTCCGACAGCGCTTGAGGCAATGCCTGGCTGAACGCGAACGAGGTGGTCGGCATGCCGTCGTATTGATAGTTATCAATCGCCAACCCGCGGGAGAACACATACAGGCGATCACTGCCGGGGCTTTGCACGTTGATACCGGGCGTTTGCTCCAGCACCGAGCCGATGCTGCTGAGGTTTTGGTCGTCGATGCGCTGACGGGTCATGACGCTGACAGACTGGGGCGTCTCTTTAAGGCTCAGGTTGAGCTTGGTGGCTGTAGTCGTGGAGCCGGTGGTGTAGGAACCGGTATTTTCGCTGACCTCACCCAGCGCTTGGCCGGTGATCGACGTGGCCCCCAGTTGCAGCGAGCCATCCTTCGCGGCGGGCACCAGCACGTACGCCCCATTGGCCTGGCGCTGAGCCTGCAAGCCACTGCCTGCCAGCAAGCGCGCAAGGCCTTCATCAACGCCATAGGTGCCGTTAAGGCCCGACGTGGTCATGCCTTGGGTTTGTTCGGCGTTAAACGACAGCGTCACATTCGCCGCCGTCGCAAACAGGCTCAGGGCGGTACCCAGTGAGCCGGCATTGATCTGGTAGGCGTGGGTCTGGGTTTGCGCCGACACGTGGGGGGCGGCCAGGGCTGCGGCCGCAGAGGCACCGAGCGCCACCGCCAGGCGAATGGCCTGCGCGAGCGGCTTGGCGGCGCTAAGGGTAAATCGTGACATACGGGTTTCCTTCCGTTGGCAGGGGCAGAGGCGCAGCTGTGATCGCTGCTTTCTGTACATGGCCGAACGAAAATTGAAATCGGCAACCCTTAGTGGGAATTATTCGCAAAAAAATTTAAGCCGCTTCGACAGTGGCCCAATAACGCGTGATGAAACGCACCGTGACTGGCAGCGACTGGCTGAGGTTTTCCAGAATGGTGTCGGTGTTATCAATCCGAAACGCGCCACTGAGCCGCAAGTGCGCAATGCCGGGATCGCAACGCAATACGCCGTGGCGGTAGCGGCTTAGCTCAGTGATGAAGTCGCCCAAACGCCAATCGATGACCGTCAGCATGCCTTGGCTCCACGCACCAGCACCCGCCGGGGCCGCCGTGATGGCGCTGACCTCATTGGGTTCCAGGTGAGCCTGTTGGCCCGCATCCAGGCGCTGCACCCGTGACGGGTGATTCAAGGGCCGCAGCTCAACCGCCTTTTCCAGCACGCACACCTCGGTAAAGCTTGGCCCGCAGCGCACCACAAAGCGCGTGCCCAAGGCGCGCACACTGCCTTGGGGCGACTCGACGATAAAAGGCCGAGAGTCGCTGGCGGTTTGCACCAGAATTTCGCCCCGGTGCAGGCGGATCAGGCGCGTTTGCGCACTGAAAACAATGTCCAGCGCGCTGTCGGTATTGATGTCTATCTGGCTTTCATCGCTTAAGCGCAGGTGCCGACGCTGCCCGGTGGCGGTGCGCTGATCGGCCAGCATTGCCCGGTAAGGCACGTGCTCCGTGGCCAGCCAGCCACTGCCGCCTGCGGCCAGCAACAAGCCCAGGGTTTTGAGCACCGCGCGGCGACGCGCCTTCACCCCGGCCAACGTCGTCAGCGTGACCTCTGCCGGCAACCCGGCCCATTGGCTTTGCAGTTTCTGCACCCGCGCCCAGGCCCGTGCATGCTGCGGGCTGGCCTGCAACCAGGCGGCCCACGCCTGTTGGTCTGCCTCATTGGGCGCGCTGCTGCTGAGCCGCACATACCAGGTGGCGGCGGCTTCGAGGGTGTGAAGATCGAGAGGCGGTGCCATCAGTCTTCCGTTAACAGCAAGCAGTGTGTCATGGCGCGGATCACGTGCTTTTTGACCGTGGTCACCGACACCCCCAAGCGTTTGCCGGTGGCCACATAACTCAGGCCTTCCAGTTGAACGCTGAGGAAAATCTGCCGCGTGCGCTCGCCCAGGCCGTCCAACATGGAATCAATCGCCACCAGGGTTTCGAGAATCAGCAGGCGTTTTTCGGGCGAAATATCCATCGGCTCAGGGTGCAGGGCCAGCGCTTCGCAGTACGCCTGCTCCAGGGCACGGCGCCGGAACTTGTCGATCATCAGTGCACGGGCAATGGCGCTCAAGTAAGTGCGCGGCTCGCGGATCTGCTCGATATCACGGGACGCCAGTAAGCGTACAAACGTGTCCTGAGCCAAGTCGGCTGCATCGTTGGCGTTACCCAACCGCGCGCGCAACCAGCTTTTGAGCCAGCCATTATGTTCGCTGTACAACAGGTGCAGGGCGCAATGGTCAGGAGCGGGCATAAGTGGCCAACCAATATCACTGATTGATAATGAGTCGCATTGTCTAGATCGCGCTGCAATTGTGCAAGATGGTTGATTAGGAGAGGGCGCTTTGCGCGCGGAGTTACCGATGTGTGGCACACAAAAACCGGCGCGGTGGCCGGTTTTCTGCGCAGATAATCTTAGACCGCATCCCCTTCTTGAGCCTGCTGCAGCCCCAGCGTGAGGTCATCAATGACCGCCTTGGCCATCTCGCTGAGATAGTGCGAAGCCCAGCGCATGGCTTCGTTGCCATCGTCCATGGCCCCGAGAAACGACAGCGTATTGACGCAGTTCATCAGCAAAGAGGCGTGCTCCATCGCCTCAACGCCCGAAATACCGGGGTTGACGCTGAACAAGCGTTGATTCTGAGCATTGCACGTGCCGAACGTAGCAGCACCGGTGGTATGGAGCAAAGGGGAAGCAGGGCGTGTCATTGGGCGTAACTCCTGTATGTGAGGAGCTGCCACGGTTCGCCGCGAAACGAATAAGGGTGGCAGCCATGTGCGGGTTCGCGGACCGGGCATACAGGAACCCCGGCAGACCCGAAGGTCTCCCACACACAGCCGCCATAACAGACTAGCGGGCACAAAAAAGCGCCAGCTATTGAAATGGTGGCGCCTGTGCGCCTGTATATGCTCGGACCGCGACGTCCGGTCGCTGAATGGGCAGCGACGGAGCGAGAGTAACGCTCCCGGTTGAAAAGGGCAAACGTGGCGCACGTGCCATCTGTAGGAGCGAGCTTGCCTCGCGATCTTTTGATCTTGGAGAGCCGCTCGCAGCCTTCGTGCCTCGGCAGCGACTACAGGTTGTGGTGGGGGCGAAAAAGTTGGGTGTGGTTTTACGACTGCTTCGCAGCCGGACGTAGCCTCGCGGTGCTCGTCAACGGCTACAGGGGAGGGGGCACGCCATTTGTAGGAGCGAGCTTGCCTCGCGATCTTTTGATCTTTTCTACAGGCGAAAAAAAAGACCTTGATAATCAAGGTCTTTCTTTAAGATGGTGCCCCGAGGGAGACTCGAACTCCCACTTCTTGCGAAAACGGATTTTGAATCCGCCGCGTCTACCAATTCCGCCATCAGGGCTCAATGGCGGCGAAGTATAGAGATGACATTTAGGTCGGTCAACAACTTATTGGTCTATTTTTACTAAGTCCGTTAAACTCCCCGGCCCTGCTAGACGAAACCTATCATGCGCGTTGCTGACTTTACTTTCGAGCTCCCTGATTCACTCATCGCACGCCATCCTTTGGCGGAGCGCCGTAACAGTCGCCTGCTGACCCTGGATGGGGAGAGTGGCGCACTGGCACATCGTCAATTCACTGATTTGCTTGAGCATTTGCGCCCAGGCGATTTGATGGTGTTTAACAATACCCGGGTGATTCCAGCCCGCTTGTTCGGCCAAAAGGCGTCGGGCGGCAAGCTGGAAATTTTGGTTGAGCGGGTGCTCGACAGTCATCGGGTGCTGGCGCATGTGCGCTCCAGCAAGTCGCCAAAACCAGGCTCAAAAATCCTCATTGATGGCGGTGGCGAAGCTGAGATGCTGGCCCGCCACGATGCGTTGTTTGAGTTGGGCTTTACCGATGAGGTGTTGCCGCTGCTTGATCGCGTCGGGCATATGCCGTTGCCGCCGTATATCGACCGCCCGGACGAAGGTGCCGACCGCGAGCGTTATCAAACGGTCTACGCTCAGCGCCTGGGTGCTGTGGCGGCGCCGACCGCGGGCCTGCACTTTGATGAGCCGCTGATGCAGGCCATCGCTGCCAAGGGCGTTGAAACGGCGTTTGTCACGCTGCACGTGGGCGCGGGTACTTTCCAGCCGGTGCGCGTTGAGCGCCTTGAAGACCATCACATGCACACTGAATGGCTCGAAGTCGGCCAGGATGTGGTCGACGCCGTGGCGGCGTGCCGTGCGCGTGGCGGGCGGGTGATTGCGGTGGGCACCACCAGTGTGCGCTCGCTGGAAAGCGCGGCGCGTGACGGTGTGCTGAAGCCGTTCAGTGGCGACACTGACATTTTCATCTTCCCGGGCCGCCCGTTTCATGTGGTCGATGCCTTGGTGACCAACTTCCATTTGCCGGAATCCACGCTGTTGATGCTGGTTTCGGCGTTCGCCGGTTATCCCGAAACCATGGCGGCCTATCAGGCTGCGGTTGAGCATGGGTACCGCTTCTTTAGTTACGGTGATGCGATGTTCATCACCCGCAATCCCGCGCCGACGGCTCCAGCCCCGGCCCCAGAGGATCAAGCATGAGCAACTGTCGTATGTCCTTCGAGCTGCTGGCCACTGATGGCAAGGCTCGTCGTGGTCGCCTGACCTTCCCCCGTGGTGTGGTTGAAACCCCGGCTTTCATGCCTGTGGGCACCTATGGCACGGTCAAGGGCATGCTGCCGCGTGACATTGAAGCCATCGGCGCGCAGATGATTCTGGGCAACACCTTCCACCTGTGGCTGCGCCCGGGCACTGAGGTGATCAAGAAGCACGGCGACTTGCACGATTTCATGAAGTGGCAAGGGCCGATCCTGACTGACTCCGGTGGTTTCCAGGTGTTCAGCCTGGGCGCCATGCGCAAGATTAAAGAAGAGGGCGTGACCTTTGCGTCCCCGGTTGACGGCGCCAAGGTGTTCATGGGGCCGGAAGAGTCGATGCAGGTTCAGCGTGACCTGGGCTCTGACGTAGTGATGATTTTCGACGAATGCACCCCGTACCCGGCCGATGAAGACGTGGCCCGTGTGTCCATGGAACTGTCGCTGCGTTGGGCGCAGCGCTCGAAAATCGCCCATGGCGACAACACCGCAGCCTTGTTCGGCATCGTTCAGGGCGGCATGCATCAGAACCTGCGTGAGCGCTCGCTCGAAGGCCTGAACAAAATCGGCTTCGACGGCCTGGCCATCGGCGGTCTGTCGGTGGGTGAGCCTAAGCACGAGATGATCAAAGTGCTGGATTACCTGCCCGCGATGATGCCTGCTGACAAACCTCGTTACCTTATGGGGGTTGGCAAGCCAGAAGATCTGGTGGAGGGTGTGCGCCGCGGTGTGGACATGTTCGATTGCGTGATGCCAACCCGCAATGCCCGCAATGGGCATCTGTTTATCGACACGGGTGTTTTGAAGATCCGCAATGCGTTCCATCGCCATGATGATTCGCCGCTGGATCCGACCTGCGATTGCTATACCTGCCAGAACTTCTCTCGCGCTTATCTGCATCATCTGGACAAGTGCGGCGAAATGCTGGGTAGCATGCTCAATACCATCCACAATTTGCGGCACTATCAGGTGCTGATGGCTGGTTTGCGCGAGGCTATTCAACAGGGTACATTGGCCACCTTTGTCGATGCCTTCTATGCCAAGCGCGGGCTTCCTGTGCCGCCTTTGGACTAAGTTTCGTACCTCTAAGAACCAACATTGCAACTGGAGTGCTTAATGAGCTTTTTCATCTCTTCCGCTTTCGCGGACGGTGCAGCACCTGCCGCTGCTGCCCCAATGGGCGGCGGCTTTGAATGGATTTTCCTGGTCGGCTTCCTGGTTATCTTTTACCTGATGATCTGGCGTCCACAAGCCAAGCGCGCCAAAGAGCAGAAGGCCCTGTTGGGTAACCTGCAAAAAGGTGATGAGGTTGTGACCACTGGCGGTATCGCCGGCAAAATCACTAAAGTTTCCGACGCTTTTGTTGTCATCGAAGTGTCTGACACTGTAGAGCTGAAAATTCAGAAGGGCTCGGTTGCAGCCACGCTGCCTAAAGGCACGCTGAAAGCGATCTAAGTTTCAACTTTTAACAATCGACGGGGCGCGCAAGGCGCCCCGCGTTTTAAGCGGGCGGCGTGATTGATGCTGAACAAATACCCTCTGTGGAAATACATACTGATCCTGGCAGTGCTGGCGATCGGTTTTATTTATTCCGCTCCCAATCTGTACCCGGATGACCCGGCCATTCAGGTGTCGGGTGCGAGCACGGCATTGCAGGTGACTGAAGCTGATCTGGACCGCGCAAGCAAGGCGCTGACCGACGACGGTATCGTTGTCAAAGGTGCTTCCCTGGCCCAGAACGGCAAAACCGGTTTGCTGCGTCTGGCCAAGAAAGATGACCAGTTGCCAGCCAAGGATGTTGTGCGTAAAGCGTTGGGTGACGATTTTGTCGTTGCGCTCAACCTGGCGCAGACAACGCCTCAGTGGCTGCGTAGCCTGGGTGCTCACCCAATGAAATTGGGTCTGGACTTGTCGGGTGGTGTGCACTTCTTGCTGGAAGTGGACATGGACAAAGCCGTTGATGCACGCATGAAAGTGTACGAAGGCGATGTCAAAAGCCTGCTGCGTAAAGAGAAAGTGCGTTACCGCAGCCTGCCGCAACTCAACGGTGCCATTCAGCTGGGTTTCAGCGATGAAGCAACCCGTGAGCAAGCGCGCGGCCTGATCCGCAAAAACTTCAATGACTTCGACGTAACGGCAGCGGACCTCAATGGCCAGCCGGTTCTGCGTCTGGCGATGACCCCGGCCAAGCTGGCGGAAATCCGTGAATACTCCATCAAGCAAAACCTGACAACCGTCCGTAACCGGGTTAACGAGTTGGGTGTTGCCGAGCCTCTGGTTCAGCGTCAGGGTGCCAACCGCATCGTGGTTGAACTGCCGGGCGTACAAGACACCGCCGAAGCCAAGCGTATTCTGGGCAAGACGGCCAACCTTGAGTTCCGTCTGGCCGCTGAGCCGGGCGCATCGAAAGCCACTTCCGAGACTTTCGAATTCCGCGAGGGCAATCGTCCTGCCGCCCAGATCGAGCGCAGCTTGATCATTACGGGTGACCAGGTGACTGATGCTCAGGCGGGCTTTGACGAGCACGGCCGTCCACAGGTGAACATCAAGCTTGATGGTCATGGTGGCGAGTTGATGAGCCGTTCGACGCGCAGCAACGTGGGTCGCAGCATGGCGGTAATCTTCATCGAGCAACGCCCGGTGACGACGTACACCAAGCAAGTGGTTGACGGTGTTGAGAAGGACGTACCGGTTCAATCGTTCAAAGAAGACAAAAAGATCATCAGCCTGGCGACCATTCAGTCGCCGCTGGGCAGTCAGTTCCGGATCACCGGTCTGAATGGTCAGGGTGAGGCGTCGGAACTTGCACTGCTGTTGCGTGCCGGTGGTCTGGCTGCACCGATGTACTTCGCTGAAGAACGCACCATTGGCCCGAGCCTGGGTGCGGACAACATTGCCAAAGGTGTTGATGCTTCGCTGTGGGGCATGCTGTTTGTGTCGATCTTCATCATCGCTATCTACCGTTTCTTCGGTGTGATCGCGACGGTGGCATTGGCGGGCAACATGGTCTTGCTGCTGGCCCTGATGTCGATTCTGGGTGCAACCCTGACCCTGCCGGGTATTGCCGGTATCGTTCTGACGATGGGTATGGCGGTCGACGCCAACGTACTGATCTTCTCGCGTATTCGTGAAGAACTGGCCACAGGCATGACACCGCAGCGGGCGATCAATGAGGGCTTCAATCGTGCATTCACGGCGATTGTCGACTCCAACCTGACAACCCTGTTGGTCGGCGGGATTCTGTTCGCCATGGGTACCGGGCCGGTTAAAGGCTTTGCGGTCACCATGTCGCTCGGTATCTTCACCTCTATGTTCACGGCCATTATGGTGACCCGAGCATTGGTCAACCTGATCTACGGCGGTCGGGACTTCAAGAAGTTGTGGATTTAAGGGGCTGCCATGTTACGTACTATCAACTTCATGGGCGTGCGCAACGTTGCGTTCGGCGTCACTGTGCTGCTTACCGTGCTGGCGCTGTTCAGCATGTTTCACAAGGGCATGAACTACGGCCTGGACTTCACCGGCGGTACGCTCATCGAGCTGACCTACGAGAAGCCGGCTGACTTGACCAAGGTGCGTGATGAGCTGGCTACGGCCGGCTTCCACGACGCCGTGGTACAGAGCTTTGGTGCGACAACCGACCTGCTGGTGCGGATGCCGGGTGATGACCCGCTACTGGGCAACAAGGTAGCGGCGGCGCTGGGCGAGGCCGACTCGGCCAACCCGGCGGTCATCAAGCGCGTTGAGTTCGTCGGCCCGCAGGTCGGTGAAGAGCTGCGCGACCAGGGCGGCCTCGGCATGCTGATGGCGCTGGGCGGCATCATGCTGTACCTGGCCTTCCGCTTTCAGTGGAAGTTCGCGGTCGGTGCGATCGTTTCTCTGGTGCACGACGTGATCGTGACCATGGGCGTGCTGTCGTTCTTCCAGATCACCTTCGACCTGACGGTGCTGGCGGCAGTGCTGGCGATTATTGGTTACTCGCTCAACGACACCATCGTGGTATTCGACCGGGTTCGTGAGAACTTCCGGGTACTGCGCAAGGCGACGCTGGTTGAGAACATCAATATTTCGACCACGCAAACCCTGTTGCGTACCGTGGCGACCTCGGTGTCGACTTTGCTGGCCATTGCCGCACTGTTGATCTTTGGTGGCGACAACCTGTGGGGCTTCTCGATTGCCTTGTTCGTGGGCGTGATGGCGGGTACTTACTCGTCGATCTACATCGCCAACGTGGTGTTGATCTGGCTCAAGCTCAGCGCCGAGGATTTGATTCCTCCAGCGGCGAGCGAGAAGGAAATCGACGACCGTCCATAACGTTCTGTTAATCCCGGTGGTCACCTGAAAGGCGCGAGTATTGAACTCGCGCCTTTTTTTATGCTCCAAGGCTGGGAGTGATGGATGTGGGAATATTCCCACGTGTGATGGTCTGGAGGTTCACGTGAACAAGTCTTTGCTGGTAGGTGCGGTGTTGGGGGCTGTCGGTGTCACTGCCGGTGGCGCTTTTGCCACTTACAGCTTGGTTAAAGGCCCTGAGTCTGCTCAGGTGTTGGCTGTTCAGCCGGTCTCGCAGCAAATTAAAACCCCGCGTGAGGTGTGTAAAGACGTGACTGTCACGCGCCGTGCGCCGGTCAAGGATGAGCACCAAATCGTCGGCAGTGTGATTGGTGCGGTGGCGGGTGGCCTGTTGGGTAATCAGGTCGGCGGCGGCAGCGGCAAGAAAATTGCCACTGTGGCGGGTGCTTTGGGTGGTGGTTACGCCGGTAACCGGGTGCAGGAAGGAATGCAGGAGCGTGACACGTACACCACGACGCAGACGCGCTGTAACACCGTCAACGACATCAGTGAAAAGGTGGTCGGTTATGACGTGCGTTACACGCTCAATGGCAAGGAAGGCAAAGTGCGTATGGATCACGAGCCGGGCAATGAAATTGCCGTGGATAAGCAGGGTAACTTGATCCTGAATTGATGCGCTGATCTGAACTGCCCCCAAAAAGTTGGACACCCATCCAACTTTTTGGGTTTTCAACATGAATAAGTACACAGAGCAATTTAAGCTCACCGCCATC
>NZ_JBEOPQ010000057.1:0-32991 GCF_040310285.1 Pseudomonas sp. HY2-MNA-CIBAN-0224
TTAAATTGCTCTGTGTACTTATTCATGTTGAAAACCCAAAAAGTTGGATGGGTGTCCAACTTTTTGGGGGCAGTTCACTTGACTAGCGTGAATTCCAACACAGGGGTTAGCCGATTGGCTTGCGACTTCGGGTCAGTAGCCACAGCAGGTAAAACCCGCCCAACAGCCCGGTGGTCAGGCCGATGGGCAGGTTGAGGTTCAGTGGGAAGCGCTGGCTCACCAGATCGGCGCTGAGTAACAGCAGGGCGCCCATGATGGCGCCGGACACCAGCGGGATGTCCGGTGAGCCGGTCAGGCGTCTGGCCAGTTGCGGCGCTGCCAGGGCGATAAAGCTGATCGGCCCGGCCGCCGCCGTGGCAATAGAGGTCAAGCCCACGGCGGCCATGACCATCACCAGTCGCGAGCGCTCAACCGGGACGCCCAGTTGGCAGGCGGTGTCGTCACCCATCTCGAGCATGTTCAACGGCCGCGCATGGTAGATCGCAATCGGCACGATCAGCACAAAGCCCATTGCAGCCGGCACCACGTGGGACCAGGTGCGGGTGTTCAGCGAGCCCGACAACCACAGTTGCGCGGTCATGGCCTGGTCGAGGTCGCCGGTCACCAGCAAGACAGTGTTGAGGCCGGTGAGCATGGCGCCGACGCCAATCCCCACCAACACCAGACGATAGCCTCCCGTGGTGCGGCCTTTCAGCGACAGGACAAACACCACGGCGGCTGTGCAGACGCCTGAGAGCACGGCCGCCAACGAGGTGCCCAACGGACCGGCATTGAACAGGATGATTTGCACAATGGCGCCGCTGGCTGCGCCGGTGGTAAAGCCGATGATGTCCGGCGAGCCCAGCGCATTGCGCGAGATTGACTGAAACACCGATCCGGCCATGCCCAACGCGGCGCCGACGAATACGGCGGTGAGTACGCGGGGCAAACGCACCCGCTGAATGATCCGCTCGGCCGTCGGGTTGTCACCCACGCCGAACAGGCTGGCGAGCACTTCGCCGGGGCTCAGGTGCAAGGTGCCGATGCCCAGCAACAGCACGGCCAGCAGCAGCGCCAAGAGCATTAAACCGGCGCCGATCAATGCCGCCCGTGGGCGCCAGACAAACGAGCAGTGGGCGAAACGAACCACGGCGGGCAGGCTGTTTTTCATAGTTGGCTCAGTCGGTACTTGCGCACCACAGCAATAAAGAAGGGCCCGCCGAGCAACAGGGCGACGATCCCGGCAGCGATTTCAGACGGGGCGACAACCACCCGACCCAGCACATCGGCACCCAGCAGCAGGATGGCCGCGTAGAGCCCGGAGTAGGGCAGGATCCAGCGATAATCCGGGCCCACCAGCAAGCGGGCAATGTGCGGTGCCACCAGCCCGACAAAGGCAATCGGCCCGGCCCCGGCTGTGGCTGCCCCGGCCAGCAGCATGACCGCCAGGCACGCCAGCAGCCAGGTCGAGCGCGGGCTGGCGCCGAGTGCCAGGCCCAGGTCCTTGCCCAACGCCAAGATGTTCAGGTTGCTGACAATCAGCAGGGCCACCGCGCAGCCGAGGCTGACCGCCACGGCCAAGACGGCGGCCGCCTCCAACCCACTGCGCTCAAGCGAACCGGAAGCCCAATGGCGGAACTGATCGAACACCTCGGTGGGGGCATTGAGAATGAAGATCCCGGTGATCGAGGTCAGCATGATCGACAACCCGGCCCCGGCCAGTACCAGCCGTACCGGGTTGTTCCCGCTGGAGTGGGCCTGGCCGATGATAAACACCGCTATCCCGGCCAGCCCGGCGCCGATAAAGGCAAACCAGACATAGGCCAGTGGCGTGACCACCTGGAACGCCACCGCGCCGATGATCACCGCCAGCGCTGCACCGGCGTTGATCCCCAGCAGGCCTGGTTCGGCCAGCGGGTTGCGCGTCACGGCTTGCATGATCGCCCCGGCCACGCCCAGGGCCAGCCCCGCGAGGATCGCCACCAACGTGCGCGGCACGCGCATTTCGCGCACGATCAGGTGCAAGTCGTTATGCCGGTCGTAATGCCTGAGGGCGTCCAGCACCTGCGCCAGATCAATCGAACGTGAGCCCAGCGTCAGACTCAGCACGCTCATCAACAACAGCAGCGCAACGCCGCCGATCAGCCCCCGATAACGCTTGCGTTGGCGGGCATCACCGCGTGCGGTGTGCTGCAAAGACAATGGCCTCACTCAGTGAAAACTCCGTGCCACGGAGTCGATCATTTGCCGCCCCGAGTAATAGTCGATGCGAAACGAACTGACTCCCAGCGGGTAGACCCGTTTATGGATCACCGCAGGCAGGTTGGCCAGCACTGGATCCGCGAGAAACGCTTGCACGTCGGCGTCATTACCGCCGAGTAAAAACACGCTGTCACCGACAATCGCCCTGGACAGGTTTTCACGGGAAATAAAGCCCACGTCCGAGCTGCGTCGCACTTGCGCGTCCAGCGCCTCGGGCAAACTCGCGACCTTGAAACCCAGCGCCGACAACAGGCGCGCCTGCGGGCTGCTTGGCAGGCCGACCGAGTAACTCCCGGCAATGTTGTAGCCGACCACGCTTACCGGTTCGGCTGGCGGTGTCAGGGTCGCGGCAACTTGCGCGGTGTAGTCGTCGAAGCGCTTGATCGCGTCCTGTGCCTGCTGTTCCAGGCCCGTCACCTTGCCCAACTCAACCGCCATTTGCTGCCAGCTCTGGTTCGAGTAGTTGACCACGGTGGTGTTGATGCCCTGGGCTTGCAGCTCACCCTGATGCTGAATCACGCTGTCGGCCCCGGTGGCAGACAGCACCAGCAGGTCCGGGTCTTGGCCGATCACCGCTTCGATGTCGAACAGCAAATTGCTGTACAGCACCTGCACCCCGCGCTGGTCGGCCACGTCAGCCCATTGCGTGAAAAAGCCCTTGGCGTCAGACAGTCTGCTGGGGGTGGTCGCGGCAGTGGCGATCAAGGGCGCGTTCATGGCCAGCAAGATGCCGGTCACGCTGGGAGTGGTCGAAACGATGCGCCGGGGTGTGTCGGCGGCGTGGACGACACTGGCCAGCAGCAAGGCCGCCAGCGACAACAGGGGCAGGGCGCGCAGTTTAATCATCGGTGCATGGCTCGTTGAGGTGATGGGCAAAAGTCGAGCCGCTGTATTGCTCGCGGAAACGTCCGGCTTGTACCAGACGCGGCATCACCTGTTGCAGAAATAAATGCACGGACTCGACAGCCCCTCCCGGCGCCGCGATAAAGCCGTCGATGGCACCCGAGTCGGCCCATTCAAGGATCTGCTCCACGGCATCATCGACGGTGCCCACCACTTGCCAGTGCGCCGCCGAAATCACTTCCGGGCGCAGCAGCAGTTGGTCAATGGTCAGCGATTCGCGTTCGATCAGGCGTCGCAGCAGGCTGTTATGGGTACGGCTCCCGGCACTGGGCGGTACTTCAGGCAGGTCGGCCCTGGTCACCAGGCGATCGGCTGCCCAGTTGCTCAGGTCGAGGCCGATCATGTCTTTGATCGACGCGAGTTTGCGCGTGCGGTCGAGGCGGGCATGGGTTTGCATAAACAGGGCGCGGGCTTCTTCGCGGGTGGCGGCCAGGTACAGGCTGAGGCCGGGCAACAAACGAATATCCGCCGGGTTGCGACCGTGGCGCAGGGCACGTTCTGACAGGTCGCGGCGCAGATCTTGGGCGGCCTCTATGTCGGGCGTCGGGGCGAACACCAGGTCGGCCACCGAGGCCGCAAAATCGCGCCCGGAGTCTGACGCGCCGGCTTGAATCAGCGGGATGCGGGTGTCGGGGAAGGCGGGCAAATTGAGCGGGCCTTTGACCTTGAGGTGCTTGCCGTCATGGTTGATCGGATTGACCTGGGCCACGTCCGCATAACGGCCGCTGGCGCGGTCAATCTGCAAAGCTTCGCTGGGGAAACTCGCCCACAGCGCCTGCACCACCTGGGTAAATTCGGCGGCGCGCTCATAGCGCTCTTCGGCGCCGGGCATGTGTTCCAGGCCAAAATTTTCGTGGCCTTGCAGGGCGGTGACGATGTTCCAGCCTGCGCGGCCACGGCTCACCCAGTTCAGTGATTGCAGCTGGCGGGCAACCACGTACGGTGGAAAAAAGGTAGTCGAGACGGTGGAGACCAGGCCGATATGCGTGGTTTCCCGGGCGACGGCCGCCAGCAGCACGGTGGGGTCGAGGCTGGCAAAGCCGGAGCCGCTGGCAAGCATTTCGGTGGGCATGCTGCTGACGTCCGGGCGGAACACAAAGTCCAGGTGTGCGGCTTCGGCGCGGCGGGCCAGGTCAATGGCGTAATCAGCGGTGAAAATCCCTTCGATGTTGCTGTTTTCGCGCCTCCAGCCGTCGCCGCTCAACCAGGTGGGCGCCAGGGACAGACCGATGTGCAGGTGTTTTTTGCGACTCATGATCAAACCTTTGTGACCTAAACAAAAAAGTGCCTCGCAATCTTTTAAAAAATCAAAAGATCGCGAGACAAGCTCGCTCCTACAGAGGGGCGGGGATCAGAACGCGCCCTTGACCCCGATGCCGAACATCCGGGGTGTGGTCATGCTCGCTTCAAGGCCGCCGATGCCACGGTTTTGCTGCATGTAAATAGCGGAGCGGTCGTCGAAGACGTTCTTCACGTAGCCATACAGCTCGACCGCTTCACTGAAGCGATAACTCATGCGCGCATCGGTCAGGGTGTACGAGTCGATGCTCAGGCTCTTGGTGTTGGCGGTGTCGGAGTAGTAGCCGTCGAAATGCCGCACTTGCACCGACAGGTTGGCTTTATCGGTGATGTCCCAGCTCGGGCCAAAGCTCAGGCTGTAGCCGGGGGAACGGGCAAATTCATTGGCCTGATAGGCCTCGTTGCTGGAGATCTTGTCGATGCGGGTGCGCAAGGTGCCGACGCTGCCGCGCAGTTTGAGGTTGTCCAGCACTTGGTAGTCAGCACCCAGCTCAAGCCCGTAGCCATGGGCTTTTTCGGCATTGATGGTGTACGACTGGGCGACGCCGGGCGAGATCACCACCGGGATGTTGTACTGCGCGTCCTTGAAGTCCATGTAGAACAGGTTGGCGCTGAGGATCAGCCGGTCATCGAGCAGGTTGGCGCGGGTGAACAGTTCATAGTTCCACACTGACTCTTCCTTGAAGTCCTGCCACTGGCGGGTGCTCAGGTTAAGCGACATGCCGCCCGGGTTGTAGCCACGGCTGACCATCGCGCCGACGGTCCAGTCCGGGGTGGCGGCAAAGGCCAGCGACACTTTGGGCAGAAACGCCGAGAAGGTTTTCTGGTAGTCCAGCGGGCCGGGGGCGAGCACCGAGGTGCCCTGGCGGTCAATGCGGTCTTCCTGATAACGCAGGCCGCTGCTGAGGGTCCAGCGGTCGTTCAGGCGGTAATTCAACTCCCCGAAGACGCCGTAGTTTTCCTTGGTGTCATCAAAGCTCGACAGCCCTGACAGCAGCAGGGATTCATCGGATTTGGTGCGGGCCACATACACGCCGCCGACGCCGCTGAGTTCGCTGTGCTGGTCACCAAAGGTCAGGCGCGTTTCGTTGGACAGGTTGTTCTGCTTGACGTCGGCGTCGCCCTGGCCGCGAATGCCGGTGTAGCGTTTGACGCTGGAGTGCGAGTACTGCGCCTGGTTGAACAGTTTGAGGCCGTTGTCGAAGTCATAGCTGACATCGAGGATCCCGGTGTTGGTGGTCTGCTCCCACGACGGCATGGTCGTGGTGGTGTGGTCGAGCTTGTGGAAAGGCTCGGAGGCCGCTTCCTGGCTGGGGCGGTTGCTGTCGTTATGGACCAGTGTCAGCTTGGCTTCCAGCCCGGTGATCGAACTGGGCAGCCAGAGCAATTTGGCCCGGGCGTTCAGCGCGCTGAAGTCCTGATCGGTCTTGCCCTTCTGGAAGTTGGGGCTGGTGTAGTCAATAAACGTGTCGCGGGCCGAGTAATCCACCGCCAGACGGCCCGCCAGGTCTTCGCCCATCAGCGGGCCGGAGAGGGCAATCGAGGTGCGTTTGTGGTTGTAGTTGCCGATTTCGGCCTGGTACAGCGCCTCGTGGGTGAAGGTCGGGTTTTTGGTGTTGACGATGATCGCCCCGGCAATCGCGTTGGCCCCTTGCGAGGTGGTTTGCGGCCCGCGGAACACTTCGATGCTGTCCAGATCCCAGACCGACGTCGCGCCAAAGAACATCTCGTTGTAGTTCAGGTAGTGGCCGTCGAGGTTGATCGTCGCGCGGGGCACGGTGCCGCCCCAGAACACGTTCTGCCCGTTGTTCGGCCCCTGGCTGTCCATCCCGCGAATGACCGGAGCGCCCACGGTGTCGGTGTAGATCACGTTGGGTACGCCCTGGAGCACTTCGTGAACCGTCGAGTCACCGGTTTTTTGCTGGTCGATTTCGCGACCGCTGATGACCGTGACCGAGGAGGCGGTGTTCTTTAACTCACGCTCAAGTTTCTCGCCGGTGACGGTAATCGGCTCGAACACCAGCGATGTTTTCTTCTCGCTGACCACGCTCTCTTCTGCCAGAGCACAAGACGCGCCGAGCAGGGTAGATAAGGTTAAAACGCTGAAACCACGGCTCAGCTTGCGGGATGGATAGGCCTTCAAGAGATGCTCCAAATGAGAATGATCCTCGTTAATGGCGATCCTAGCATGTAGCCATTACGTTCCTCAATAAAGAATTCATTCCTCTATGCGGTATTTGTAGGTGTGAGCTACGCTGCTTTTTTTGTCCGCTGTAAGGGACGTTAAAGTCGGTATCATGCGCATCGCCGTTGCGTCATCGCGTCGTCGATGGATGCCTATTGAGAGACTGCTGCGAGACAGTGGCGAGGAGAGGTTATTTGAAGAAGTTGAAGGCCAGCGTGGACGACGAGGCCCCCGAGACCCCGAACGAAAAGCGCTCGGGCACGATTCAGTCGGTGGCCATTGCTGCACGGTTTTTGAATGTGCTGGCCAGCGCTGAGCGCGAACTGGCCTTGGGTGAAGTCGCCCGGCGCACCAGTACCGGCGGTTCCACGACCCATCGCTACCTGCAAAGCCTGGTCAAGGAAGGCCTGGCCAAACAGGACCCGGCCACCGGCCTGTATGACCTGGGCCCGGCGGCGCTGAGCATTGGCATTGGCGCCCTCAAACGTGTGGATGCGGTAGAAATCGCCGCCGCGCAAATGAAAGCCCTGGCCTACCAGCATGCCGCCAGTGGCGGGGTGGCGATCTGGACCGACCGCGGGCCGACGCTGGTGCGCTGGTATCGCAGCGCCTACTTCTCCATCAGCCCTTTGGCCTTGGGCGATATCCTGCCGCTGGACAACACCGCCTGCGGGCTGGTGTTTCAGGCGTTTTTGCCGAAGACCACGATTGATGCAGCGCGCAAGCAACAGCCCGCGCATTTTCGCGGCACGCCGCCGACCAAGGCGGTGCTTGAAGACGTGCGCAGTGCCTGCTGGTCCGAACTCACCAGCCACCTGCTGTCGAACGTGACCGGGCAGGCCGCCCCGGTGTTTGACGCCCAGGGTGAGCTGGTCTGCGTGATGACCACCGTGGCCGATCTGGGCCAGTTGAAATCGCCCGAGGATCGCCGTGCGCTGTTCCATGCGGCCAATCGGGTCAATCAGTCCACCGGCGGTTTGCCCTGGCAGGGCGGCGAGTAAGCCTTAGTCGATGGCTCGGGCCTTGGGCACCACCAACGGGGTGCCGGTGACCGGGTCAGGAATGATCACCGACGCCAGGCCGAACACTTGCTCGACCAGCGCTTCGGTGAATATTTCACTGGGAGCGCCCTGGTCGACAATCGCACCATCTTTCATCGCAATGATGTGTGAAGCGTAACGGCAGGCCTGATTCAGATCGTGCAACACGGCGACTATCGTGCGGCCCTCGCGGTTGAGGCGGGCAAGCAGTTCGAGCAGCTCGATCTGGTGGGCAATATCGAGAAACGTGGTGGGTTCATCCAGCAGCAGGATCGGTGTTTCCTGGGCCAGCACCATGGCAATCCACACACGCTGGCGCTGGCCGCCGGACAGTTCGTCCAGCAAGCGGCCGGCCAGTTCCGTGACCTGCGCTGCCGCCATTGCCGCGCTGACGGCCTGCTCATCGGCCAGCGACCACTGGCGCAAAAAAGACTGATGCGGATAACGCCCACGGGCGACCAGATCGGCCACGGTGATGCCATCGGGTGCCACCGCCGTTTGCGGCAACAAACCTAGGGTGCGGGCAACTTCTTTGGCCGGCAACAGCGTGATGACCTGCTGATCAAGCAACACCTGGCCGCTGGCCGGGGTCAGCAAGCGGGACAAGGCGCGCAACAAGGTCGACTTGCCACAGGCGTTGGGGCCGACGATCACGGTGAACGAGCCATCGATAATGCTGACCGAAAGATCGGTCGAAATCGTCCGTTGCTCGTAACGCAGCGTCACGGCATCGGCACGCAAGCGATGGGTCATGGAGAAGAGTTCCTGGCCAGTCAGAAGGGCGGCCAGTATCACAGATGCGGAATTTGTTCCGCAATACGGAAAGTGCGGGGCGATATCAAGATCAAAAGATCGCGAGGCCCGCGATCTTTTGATGTGAACGTTACGCGGCCTTGGTTTTAAGGGCCTCGGCAATGTAATCCGCTTGCCGGATGGCCAGGCTGACAATCGTCAGCGTGGGGTTTTCGGCCGCGCTGGTGGTGAACTGGCTTCCGTCCGAGATAAACAGGTTAGGCACCTCGTGGCTCTGGCCGTGTTTGTTGCACACCCCGTCAGCCTCTTTCAGGCTCATGCGGCAAGTGCCCAGGTTGTGGGTTGAAGGGTAGGGCGGCACGCGGTGGGTTTTCAGCGCGCCCACCGCTTCGTACACCGCGCTGCCTTGTTTGAAGGCGTGCTCGCGCATGGCCAGGTCATTGGGGTGATCGTCGTAGTGCACGTTGGCCACGGGGATGCCCAAGTGGTCCTTGGTGTCACTCAAGGTGATGCGGTTGGTCTCGCGGGGCATGTCTTCACCCACCAGCCACATGCCCGCCAGATGCGTGTAGTTGTCCATCACACGGGTGAAATCCCGGCCCCAGGCGCCCGGATTAAAAAACGCCGCCATAAACGATGGGCCGAGAGAAATGGTCTCCATTTCATAGCCGCCGACAAACCCGCGATCCGGGTTGAAGCGCGACTCGTCACTGATCAGCCCCGCCATGATCGTGCCCCGATAGAAATGCACCGGGTCGTTGAACTCGGCGAATACCGAGCCGGTGGTGTGGCGCATGTAGTGTTTGCCGACCATCCCCGAGCCATTGCCCAGACCGTGGGGAAACATCGCGCTGGACGAGTTGAGCAACAGTCTCGGTGTTTCAATCGCATTGCCGGCAATCGCCACAATACGGCCTTTTTGCCGGTGCAACTGGCCTTGGGCGTCGGCATAGACCACGGCATTGGCGCGGCCCTTGGCGTCATGTTCGATGCGCACGGCATGGGCCTGGGTGCGCAAGTCGAGCTTGCCGGTGGCTTCGGCGGCGGGGATTTCGGTATACAGCGTGGACCACTTCGCGCCCATCTTGCAGCCCTGGAAACAGAACCCGAGCTGCATGCATTGCGCGCGCCCGTCACGGCCTCGGCTGTTGATTGCCATGTGCCCGGTTGAGCACTCTTTGTAGCCGAGCTTTTTGGCGCCGTTGTACATCACCTGGAAATTGTTGTTGCCCGGTAAGCCGGGGATATCGTGGGTGCGGGTCACGCCCATTTTGTTTTCGGCGCGTTCGTAATAGGGCTCCAGTTCGGCCAGGGTCAAGGGCCAGTCCAGCAGGTTGGCGTCTTTGACATCGCCGTACATCTGGCGTGCGCGAAATTCGTGTTCTTGCAGGCGAATACTGGCACCGGCCCAGTGGGTGGTGGTGCCGCCCACGGTTTTGCAGATCCAGGCGGGCAGGTTGGGGAAGTCTTTGGCGATCTGCCAGGAGCCCGAGGTGGTGCGGGTGTCGCCCCAGGACAATTGCGCAAACGAAGGCCATTCGTCGTTGATAAAGGTTGCCGGGGATTGCCGCGCACCGGCCTCCAGCAACACCACCGGGATGCCTTTTTGGCACAACTCGTTGGCCAGCGTGCCGCCGCCTGCGCCGGAGCCGATGATGATCACTACCGAATCGTCGTCAAAACTGTAAGTCGTCATGTTCGCTGCTCCTCAAAACGCACTGGGACTGGCATCGGCTGGCGCGGCGGGTAGCCACTTCAGGTCATTGAAACCGCGCATCAGGTAGCCGCCTTTAGGGAAGGAGGCGCCTTCGTAGCCGAAGTGCTCGTAGGCCAGTTCATTGCTGTACAGCGAGTTGACCGACGTGCCACGCACCAGCTTGAAAAAGTCGCTGTTCTGGATTTTTTCAAGCAGGGCCACTTGCTGGTGTTCATCCAGGCTCGCCCACTTGCCGCCCGCCAGCGTGTCCAGCTCGGCGAGGCCTTTTTCCAGCTGCGGCAGTATTGAAGGGTCGGCCGATGCGCGCTCATCCAGCGCCTTCACAGCAAAGGCGTAGACAGCGTCTTCCATACGGTCATGGGGATAAATGCGCCGCACCACGAGCAACAATTGCGACGCTGCATCACTGGGGAGTGTGTTCATTTGCATGGCCCAGGTCTGGCTGGGACCCAGCAGCGCGATGGGACCGGAACTGAACACGAGGGTGCCTAACAGCAGCCCGCCGCTTCCTTGCAGAAAGCGACGACGATTGACCTTTAGGTCTTGCATGAAATGTCTCCTTGTTATTTTTATAGGAGTAACAGTGTCACAGGCAAATCACAGGTCGCGGGTTGGCAGGAGCGGGTGACAGCGGTAAGCCCGTCCAGCCGGACGCCGGTTTAAAGCAATCAGGTATTTCTATTGATAGTGACCTCCACGTTGCAACACCTCGATCTTGTAGCCATCGGGGTCCTGGATAAAAAAGAACCGCGCGAGCAGTTCGCCGTCTCTTTTAAATTCTTTGATGGGGGCGGGCGACCACTGCAAGTCGCTGAGGCGCTTGAACTGCTGATCGAGATCATCGACCACGAAGGCGGCGTGCCCGTAGCCCGTGCCGTGGGTGTACTCGGTCTGGCCCTTGTTCCAGGTAAGTTCTATTTCTGCACCACTCTCGATGTCGCGCAGATAGACCAGTGAGAAATCGTCAAACTCCAGGCGATGCGACTCGATAAGCCCAAACGCCTGCTGATAGAAATGCATGGATTTTTCGAGATCGCCTACGCGAATCATGGAATGAATAAACTTTGCCATTGCCTCATCCTGCCTTGGAATTCTGGTTCTTGTTATAAGCACATTCCAATGGATCATGAGACCAATTGCAGCGGGGCAGGTAATAGAGGGGTACTACGTTTTGGCATGGCGCGATCGATTTAAAGATCGCAGCCTCGCGTTGCTCGGCAGCGACCACAGATGCGTAGTCGCTGCCGAGCAGCGCGAGGCTGCGTCAAGGTTTACCCCTGCGACTGTTTATACGCCAGCCGGAACGTGTGCAGCAGCGGCTCGGTGTAGCCATTGGGTTGCGCGCACCCTTCAAACACCAACGCGCACGCCGCCTGAAACGCGACCGATTGATCAAAATTTGCCGCCATGGGCGTGTACTGCGGGTCGTCGGCGTTTTGCTGGTCAACCACTCGGGCCATGCGCTGCAAGATTTCGAGGGTTTGCTCACGGCTGATCACGCCATGCAGCAGCCAATTAGCGATGTGCTGGCTGGAAATACGCAACGTCGCGCGGTCTTCCATCAGGCCTACATCGTGAATGTCGGGCACTTTGGAGCAACCAATGCCTTGTTCAACCCAGCGCACCACGTAGCCCAGCAAACCCTGGGCATTGTTTTCGACTTCTTCGCGGATGGCGTCCGCTGACCATTCGGCCTTGTTTACCACCGGCACGGTCAGCAGCCCTTCAAGCAGGGATTCGCTGACGTCGGCGTAGCGGGTCTGTTCGAGGGTGGTTTGCACGTCGTGCACCGACACCTGGTGGTAATGCAGCGCATGCAGGGTCGCCGCCGTCGGTGAGGGCACCCAGGCGGTGGTGGCACCGGCTTGGGGGTGGGCGATTTTCTGTTGCAGCATGTCGGCCATCCGGTCCGGCATGGCCCACATGCCTTTGCCGATCTGGGCGCGGCCGCGCAAGTTGCAATCCAGCCCCACCAGCACGTTGTTGCGCTCGTAGGCGGCAATCCACGGCGTGCCTTTCATGTCGCCCTTGCGCAGCATCGCCCCGGCTTGCATGGCGCTGTGGATTTCGTCGCCGGTGCGGTCGAGAAAGCCGGTATTGATGAACGCCACCCGTGACGCGGCGGCGCCAATACAGGCCTTGAGGTTGATGCTGGTGCGCCGTTCTTCGTCCATGATGCCCATTTTCAGGGTGTGACGTTGCAGCTGCAGAAGGTCTTCGACCCGGCTGAATAACTGCTCGGCGAACGCCACTTCGGCCGGGCCGTGCATTTTCGGTTTGACGATGTACACGCTGCCAGCGCGGGAATTGCCCCGGCGTTGCAGGTCATGCACGGCGATCAGGCTGGTGATGACACCGTCGAGAATCCCTTCGGGAATTTCCAGGCCCTGATTGTCAAGGATCGCCGGATTGGTCATCAGGTGCCCGACGTTGCGGATAAACAGCAACGAGCGCCCTGGCAGCGTCAGCGGCGAGCCGTCGGCGCCGGTGTATTCGCGGTCGGGGTTGAGGCGTCGGGTGATGGTTTTGCCGTTTTTGACCAGGTCTTCTTTAAGGTCGCCCTTCATCAAGCCCAGCCAGTTGCGATAGACCTGCACCTTGTCGTCTGCGTCGACCGCCGCCACCGAGTCTTCGCAGTCGATGATGGTCGAGAGTGCGGCCTCCATCAGCAGGTCTTTGACCCCTGCGGCGTCCGATTGGCCGATGACGCTGTGGCGGTCGATCTGGATTTCAACGTGCAGGTCATTGTGCTTGAGCACAATGGCCGTCGGCTCGGCGGGGTCGCCCTGATAGCCAAGGTATTGGGCCGTGTTGGCCAAACCGCTCTGGCTGCCATCTTTGAGGCTGACCAGCAGGGTTCTGCCTTCAATCTGGTAGCGCGTGGCATCCACGTGCGAGCCCTTTTGCAGCGGGAACGCCTGATCCAGAAACGTCCGGGCAAACGCAATCACTTTGGCCCCGCGCAGCGGGTTGTAGGCGCGGCCCGCTTCAGCGCCGCCGTCATTGGCGATCACGTCGGTGCCATACAGCGCGTCGTACAGCGAACCCCAACGGGCGTTGGCCGCATTCAGGGCGTAGCGCGCATTGGCGGCAGGCACCACCAACTGTGGCCCGGCCTGTGTGCTGATTTCGCTGTCGACGTTGGCCGTGTTGACCTTGACCTGCTCCGGTTGCGCCTGCAGGTAGCCAATGCCGCTGAGGAAGTTGCGGTACGCCGCCATGTCGGTGATCGGGCCGGGGTGCGCGCGGTGCCAGGTGTCGAGTTCGCCTTGCAGGCGATCACGCTCGGCTAACAGGGCGCGGTTGATCGGCGCCAGTTCGTGCACCAGCCCGGCGAAACCGTTCCAGAATGCTTGCGTATCCAGCCCGGTGCCCGGCAGCACGTCGTGTTCAATGAAGTGGTGCAGCACGGGTGCAACCTTGAGGCCGTGGCAGTTAACAAAATCGCTCACTGTTATCTCTCCTTCAGTTCGGTTTATTTGAGGCTGTGCGCGCCAGCTTTGGCGACTTGCGCGTCTTGCACGGAGGTGACCCCGGACACGCCAATGGCTCCGATGACCTGGCCGTCGACGATGATCGGCACGCCGCCTTCAAGGGAGGTCAGCAACGGCGCGGACAAAAACGCATGGCGGCCGCCATTGACCATGTCTTCGTAGCCTTTGGACTCGCGGCGGCCCAGGGCGGAGGTGCGGGCTTTTTCGGTGGCGATGTAGGCGCTGATCGGTGCGCACTCATCGAGCCGCTCCAGGGCCAGCGGGTGGCCGCCGTCATCGACAATCGCGATGCTCACGGCCCATTGGTTGTTTTGCGCCTCGAGGCGGGCAGCCTTGAGAATCTGCTGGACTTCGGTCTGGCTCAATACGGCTTTGCTTTTCATGACAGATCTCAAGTGAGTTAGGGGTTAAGGCAATGCCGCTTCGACCAGCTCGATCCAGTGCCGCACCGGGGTGCGTCCGGCACCGTTAAGGTGGGTCTGGCAGCCGATATTGGCGGTGATGATGACCTCGGGTTTGCCGCTTTCCAGCGCGTTCAACTTGTTATCGCGCAGTTGCCGCGACAATTCGGGTTGGGTCAGCGAATAAGTGCCTGCCGAGCCGCAGCACAAATGGCTGTCAGGCACCGCAGTGAGGTTGAAACCCAAGCGGGTGAGAACGGACTCCACCGCGCCGCCGAGCTTTTGTGCGTGCTGCAAGGTGCACGGGCAATGGAAGGCCACTCGCTGGCTAGAGCTAATGGCAAGGGTTTCCAGAGGCTCGTCGCGCAGTACTTCAACCAGGTCCTTGGCCAGGGCGCTGACCTTTTTGGCCTTGTCGGCATACGCCGGATCGGTGCTCAGCAAGTGCCCGTATTCCTTGATAAAGGCCCCGCAGCCGCTGGCGGTTTGCACGATGGCTTCGGCGCCTTGTTCAATGCTTGGCCACCAGGCGTCGATGTTGCGCCGGGCCCGGTTGAGGCCCGCGGCTTGTGCATCGAGGTGGTAATCCACGGCGCCACAACAACCGGCCTCACGGCCTGGCGTAATGCTGATGCCCAGCCGGTCCAACACACGGGCGGTGGCCGCGTTGGTGTTGGGCGACAAACCGGGTTGCACGCAGCCTTCGAGCATCAATACCTGACGGGCATGACGGCGGGTCGGGCGCGCTTTGGCAGGCTCGACGTTGTGCGGCAGCTTGCTTTGCAAGGTCGCTGGCAACACGGCGCGAAACACCTGACCGCTGCCCAGCAACCCTTTAAACAGGCCCGGTTTGGGCACCACGGCGCGTAGCCCCTCGCGCAACAGCCGTTGGCCAAGCGGCCGCTGCACCGCCGCGTCCACCACCGCCCGGCCGATGTCCAGCAGGTTGTGGTAATCGACCCCGGAAGGGCAGGTGGTTTCGCAATTGCGGCACGACAAGCAGCGGTCCAGATGCGCCTGGGTTTTGCGGGTGACGTCGTTGCCCTCCAGCACTTGCTTGATCAGGTAAATTCGTCCGCGCGGGCCGTCCAGTTCATCGCCGAGCAATTGGTACGTAGGGCAGGTGGCATTGCAGAAACCGCAGTGCACGCAGGACCGCAGGATGCGTTCGGCTTCTTCGGCGCGGGGCAGTTGCCGGACTTGTTGGCTCAAAGTGGTTTGCATGGCTCAAAGCTCCGCGTACAGGCGCCCGGGGTTGAAAATACCCTTGGGGTCGAGTTGTTGCTTGAGGTTGCGGTGGTAGCGCATCAGGGCTGCCGGCAACGGTTGGAACGGGCTGTCAGTCAGGCCGGGTGTGTAACAGGTTGCATGCCCGCCCACTTCTTCAGCCATACGGCGGATAAAGGCCGCATCGGCATCCGATTTGAGCCAGCGCTGGGCGCCGCCCCAGTCGATCAACTGCTGGCCGGGCAGAGCCAGTGGTGCGGTGTTGTTGGGCAATGACAAACGCCACAGCGGCTGGCCTTGAGCAAAGAAACCCAGGCGTTGCTCGTTCAAATCCGCCCAATAGGCGGCGTCGAGCAACTCGCCGCCCAGCCGGTCATGGGCAGCCGCCACCGACCCTTCGCCGCCTTCAAGGCGCAGGTGCAGGCGCTGCCCGTCGTGGCACGCGGCGCTGATCGGCAGCGGCTCCTGGCCCCATTGCGCCAGGCGTTGTAGGGCTCGGTCAGGATCGATCTCAAGGCTGATGCTCAAGGCCTGGCGGGGTTTGGGCAGGACCTTGAGCGACACCTCGGTGATCACCCCCAATGCGCCATAACTGGCGGCCATCAAGCGTGACAGGTCATAACCGGCGACGTTCTTCATCACCTCGCCACCAAAGCGCAAGTGCTTGCCGTGGCCAGTGATCACGCGGGTGCCCAGCACGAAGTCACGCACCGAGCCGGCCCACGGGCGACGTGGCCCGGACAGCCCGCTGGCGACCATGCCGCCCACGGTCGCGTGGCTGCCGAATGACGGCGGTTCGCACGGCAACATCTGCTGCGCCGCGTCCAGGGCGGCGGCCAGCTCACTCAATGGCGTGCCGCAGCGGACGGTGATCACCAACTCCGTCGGGTCGTAGCTGACGATGCCCCGGTGGGTGCGGGTGTCGAGCACTTCGCGGGTTATCGGGCGGCCCAGAAACGCTTTGCTGTCAGCGCCCTGAATGCGCAAGGGCGTGGCGCTGTGCAGGGCCTGGTTGACCTGTTGCAGCAACTCGGCGCTGTTGTCGACATCATGTTCACTGCGCATCAAAAACGCTCCAGTTCAGGGAAGGGCAACTGGCCCATGTGCACGTGCATCGCGCCAAATTCGGCGCAGCGGTGCAGGGTGGGGATGTTCTTGCCGGGGTTGAGCAGCCCGCCGGGGTCGAACGCGGCTTTGACGGCATGGAACAGGGTCAGCTCATCACTGTTGAACTGCGCGCACATCTGGTTGATTTTTTCGCGGCCCACGCCGTGTTCGCCGGTAATGCTCCCGCCGACTTTCACGCACAGTTCGAGGATCTTGCCGCCCAGCGCTTCGGCGCGGTCCAGCTCGCCGGGCTGGTTGGCATCAAACAGGATCAGCGGGTGCATATTGCCGTCACCGGCGTGAAACACGTTGGCCACGCGCAAGTCGTATTCGGCTGACAGTGCGGCGATTGCTTGCAACACGCCGGGCAGCTCGCGGCGTGGAATGGTGCCGTCCATGCAGTAATAGTCCGGCGAGAGGCGGCCCACCGCCGGGAACGCATTTTTGCGTCCGGCCCAGAACCGCACGCGCTCGGCCTCATCCTGGGCCTGGCGCACTTCGGTGGCCCCCGCGAGTTCCAGCACCTGGCGCACGCGTTCGCAGTCATCGTGCACGTCGGCCTCTACGCCATCGAGTTCGCACAACAGGATGGCTTCGGCTTCGACCGGGTAACCGGCGTGGATAAAGTCTTCGGCGGCGCGAATCGCCAGGTTGTCCATCATTTCCAGACCGCCCGGAATAATCCCCGCCGCAATTATGTCGCCGACTGCGCGCCCGGCTTTCTCGACCGAATCGAACGCGGCCAGCAGCACCTTGGCGGTTTGCGGCTTGGGCAGCAGCTTGACGGTGACTTCGGTGATTACCCCGAGCATGCCCTCGGACCCCGTGAACAGCGCCAACAGGTCCAGCCCCGGCGAGTCGAGTGCTTGCGAGCCGAGGGTCAGGTGTTCGCCGTCCACCGTGAGGATCTCGACCTGCAACACGTTGTGCACGGTCAAGCCGTACTTAAGGCAATGCACGCCACCGGCGTTTTCGGCCACATTGCCGCCAATCGAACAGGCGATTTGTGACGAAGGGTCCGGCGCGTAATACAAGCCATAGGGTGCGGCAGCCTGTGAAATCGCCAGGTTGCGCACCCCCGGCTGAACCCGCGCGGTGCGGGCGGCGGGATCGATGTGGAGGATGTTGTTGAAGCGCGCCATCACCAGCAGCAAGCCTTTTTCCAATGGCAAGGCGCCGCCCGACAAGCCCGTGCCCGCGCCGCGTGCGACCACCGGCACCTTGTGCTCATGGCAGAGCCGCAGCACGGTCTGCACCTGCTCAAGGTGATGGGGCAGGACCACCAGCATCGGCGTGGTGCGATAGGCCGACAGACCGTCGCACTCGTAGGGCTTCAGTTCCTCAGGCTCATGCAGGATTTTCAGGTCGGGCACCTGCGTTTGCAGGGCCAGCAGCAGGGCGTTTTTGTCGACGTCGGGCAAAACCCCGTCGACGGCTTCGTCGTAAAGAATATTCATGGTCGGTGGGCGACACCTGTTTATTTTTATTAGAGGTCCGTTGCCGGAGAGTGCTGGCTTGCATCATTGGCCCGAGGCGATTTACTGTCCATACGTTGTTGAACTGGTCGAACCAGTTTTTTCAGCGCCGCTTGTTTGTTTCAAATAAAAATAAATTCAAAAACAATGCATTAGGTGTGTGCGCAAACCGACAGGATTGTGCCGACCGAACTGGTCGTACCAGTTGGAGTATTCATGGACAGAATGGAACCGTCGCGTAACCCGCAAGTGGCCGACGTGGTGTGTGAGCGCATCGAGCGCCTGATCGTTGATGGCGTCCTCAAGACCGGGCAGTTGCTGCCCTCGGAACGGCGCCTGACCGAAAAACTCGGCGTGTCCCGCACCGCCCTGCGGGAAGGCCTGAAACTGCTGCGCGCTCGCGGCATCATCAAGACCGAGCAAGGCAAGGGTTCTTTCGTTGCCGATCTTTCCGGCGAGGCGAGTGCGTCGCCGCTGATGCACTTGTTCAGCTCGCAACCGCGCACGCTGTATGACCTGTTTGAAGTGCGCAGCTTGCTGGAGGGCGAATCTGCACGGCTGGCGGCCTTGCGCGGTACCGACGCCGATTTTGTGCTGATCACCCGCAGTTATCACGCCTTGCTCGATGCGCATAACCGCTCCCTCGACGCGTCTGCCCATGCACGTCTGGACCATGCCTTTCACCTGGCCATCTGTGAGGCGTCGCATAATCCGGTGCTGGTGCAGACCCTGCGTTCACTCACCGATCTGTTGTTGAACACGGTGTTTGCATCGGTCAATAACCTCTACCACCGCGAGCCGCAAAAGCGCCAAATCGACCGCCAGCACGCGCGGCTGTACAACGCCGTGACCGGTCGCTTGCCGGAGCAGGCGCGCAAGGCGGCCATCTCTCATATCCAGAGCATCAGTGAAAGTCTTAAAGAGATCGAAAACGAAGAACAGCGGCTGGTGCGGGCGACGATGCGCCTGGAGGGGTGGAGCTGAACATGGCGTCCAGCTCCTGTGTTGCGGGTTCAGGCCACTTTGCCGCGGATGGTCAACAAGCTGATGCCCAGGCCCATAAACGAGGCGCCAAACAAGCGGTTAAGGGCTTTGGCCCGCGCTGGCGTCGCCAAGTAGCCTTTTAGCGTCTGCGCGAGCAGGGCATAAAACAGGTGAGCGACAATCGAGCAGCCGGCAAATGTAATGATCAGCACGGCGAGGTAAGACAAGCTGGAGTCACCGCCCTGAATGAACTGCGGCAGGAAGGCGGCAAAGAACAGGATGGCTTTGGGGTTGGTAATCGCGACCGAGAAGCCTTTGGTGAACAGCTTCCAGCCTGACAGATTTTCTGAAGGATTGGCCTGCACGTTATCAAACGCGCGATTGCGGCTGCGCCACTGTTTGATGCCCAGATAAATGAGGTAACTGGCCCCCGCGACCTTCAGCACCAAGAATGCTGTGGCAGACGCGATCAACAGCGCGCCGAGCCCGGCACTGGTGGCCGAGGCAATCAGCAGCAGCCCGATGGCATTGCCCAGCGAACCGATCATCGCCCGCCACGGGCCATGGCTGATGGAGTTGGACAACGACATGATCACCGCAGGCCCAGGGGTGAGCGTCACGAGCATGGCGATAAAAGTGAAGCTCAGCCAATCATTTAATGAAACCAAAGGGGAACTCTCCGCAAGACCCACACAGCAGGGGCTGCAAGATTCTCATAGAGCGGGTGCTAACGCTACACCGCGCACGTCCTGTAGCCGCTGACGAGGTACGAGGCTGCGATGCGGGCCGAAGGACCGCCGTTGGGATTCGATTTGAATACTTGTAGGAGGATCTGCATTGCGATCATTCAGAAGATCAAAAGATCGCGAGGCAAGCTCGCTCCTACAATTTTCATCGTGCACGCCCGTTCTGATTGTGCCCAGTGATGGCTCACCCCCTGCGCACCAAAAGCAGCCGCGCATGATCGATGCCGATGCATCCGCATGCGTATTTTTATGAAATTTTATTCATTTTCAGTGGTTTTGACAGGCTGGCACAGCCCTTGCTCCAGGCCCTTGCAGGCACAGATATTTTCTTTCGCTTCAAAGGACTGATCATGCAAGAGCAAGCAATGGTTGTGAGCCGCCGCAAGGTGCTGAACTGGATCGGTGTGACAGCGGGTGCCGCTGCGATGTATCAGGCAATGAGCGCCTTGAGCTTTGCCGCAGAATCCACCTACGAGCGCAATTTTGCCTTGAGCGGTGCGCCCAAGGGCACCCGTGTATTGATTCTCGGGGCAGGGCTGGCGGGCATGACTGCCGCTTACGAACTGCGTAAGGCCGGGTATCAGGTCAAGGTGCTGGAGTTCAACGCCAAGCCGGGCGGGCGCTGCTGGACGTTGCGCGGTGGCGACCGCTTTACCGAGTTGGGCGGTGCGACCCAACAGTGCGAGTTTGATAAGGGCTTGTACCTCAATCCCGGGCCGTGGCGTATCCCTTACCATCACCATGCAGTGCTCGATTACTGCCACAAGTTCGGTGTCGCGCTGGAGCCCTTTATTCAGGTCAATTACAACGCCATGGTGCATTCCACCCAGGCGTTTGGTGGCAAGCCGCAGCGTTATCGCGAGGTGCAGGCCGACTTTCAGGGGCATGTCGCCGAACTGCTGAGCAAGGCCGTCAACCAGCACGGCCTGGACCAGGCGCTGACCCGCGAGGACCGCGAACGCTTGCTGGAAGTGATGCGCAAGTGGGGCGCGCTGGATGCCAACAACGCCTATAAGAAGTCTCTGGAAACCAGCCTGCGCCGGGGTTTTGCTGTGGATGACGGCGGCGGTCTGATGCCCGAGGCGGTGCCGTCCGAGCCCATTGACTGCAAGGCCTTGCTCGACTCCAACCTCTGGCAAAGCATCGCCAGCGGCCAGGAGTACGAGTTCCAGAGCAGCATTTTTCAGCCGGTGGGCGGTATGGACATGATTGCCCAGGCCTTTCAGAAACAGGTGAATGACCTGATTCATTACAACGCCAAGGTCACGCGCATCCAGCAAGATGCCAACGGCGTGACCGTGACGTATCAAAACAGTGATGGCAGCGGCGGGGCACAGCAGGAGCAGGCTGACTGGTGCGTGTGCACCTTGCCACTGTCGATCCTTGGGCAACTGCCCATCGATGTCAGCGCGCCAATGATGAGCGCCATACGCGCCGTGCCTTACGAGTCTTCGGTGAAGGTCGGCTTGCAGTTCAAGCGGCGTTTCTGGGAGCAGGACGAGCATATCTACGGCGGCATCACCTACACCGACACGCCCGTCAGCAAGATCAGCTACCCGAGCACCGACTATGGCAAGCAAGGCAAGGGTGTGCTGCTGGGGGCGTATATCTGGGGCCCGAATGCCTACGAATTTACCGCCATGAGCCCGCAAATGCGCGTGCAAAAGGCTGTCGAGTTTGGCGCGCAGATTCACCCGCAATACCCCAGCGAATTCGAAAACGGCATTGCCGTTGGCTGGCATCGTGTGCCCTGGACTAACGGCTGCTACGGCTTATGGACCCCCGAGACGCGCCAACAGCACTACAAAAATCTGTGCCAGATCGACGGCCGCATTGTGCTCGCGGGTGAGCATGCTTCGTACATTCCAGCCTGGATGGAGGGCGCTATTTTGTCGTCGCACGATGCGATCAAGCGCTTGCACACCCACATCATCGCCAGCACTAAAACCGCCTGACAGGGAGTTAGCCATGCGTACGATTATGTCCACCGCTGTGTTGTGGGGCCTGATGGGCAGCGCGACGGCGTTTGCCGCTGACGCCCCGATCCTGTCCACCTCCGGCAAGTTCGAAGAACAGACCGGCGAAGCGCTGTTTAATCAAGTCTGTCAGGGCTGCCACATGGCCGAAGCCCAGGGGGCTCACGGCGCCGGGGCTTACCCGGCGCTGTCGACCAACCCCAAGCTCGGCGCCAAGGTGTATCCGGTGTACATGGTGGCCTCCGGACAAGGCGGTATGCCGGGTTTCAAAAAGTACATGGATGACCAGCAGATTGCTGCGGTGGTCAACTATGTCCGCACACATTTTGGTAATCAATATCCCGATACGGTCACGGCCGAAGAGGTTAGGGTTCTCACCCAGCGCTGAAAGTCTCCATGGATCACGTTTTTTCATCCCTAAAGGAATAAACAATGTCGAAGACCATCATCACCACTGTCCTGCTGACCTCTTTGTTGGGCGGCCTCATGGCCACGCAGGTTAACGCTGCTGAAGTGATCCGGCACAAGCTGCCAAACTCCGATTTCCCGATCTCCCTGGCCGTGGAAATTCCGCCAGGGGCCACTGTGGTCAACCTCAGTGGTGTGGTGCCGCCAATTGCCGACAGCAAGGCCGATCCCAAGACACTGGCCGCTTATGGCGACACCGAAGTGCAGACCGTCAATGTGCTGAAGAACATTGAAGGCACGTTGAAAAGTCTCAATCTGACCATGGGCGATGTGGTGAAAATGCAGGTCTATCTGGTGGGCACGCCTGAAACCGGCAAGATGGATTTCGCCGGCTTTATGAAGGGCTACACCCAGTTCTTTGGCACGGCTGCCCAGCCCAAGTTGCCAACCCGCTCAGCGTTCCAGGTGGCAGGTCTTGCCAACCCCAACTATCTGGTAGAAATCGAGGTGACGGCGGTTCGTCCATAACCTGATCCACGGCTTGAACCATGGTCAGCGAACACGCTGACCATGGTGGGTGGCCTTTAAACCTGGCCGCTGATAATCGCATCGGCAATGGTTGCGCAAAACCAGCGCAGCGCCGCTGAACTCTCACTGTTGGGGTTCCAGTGCAACGAGACATCGAACTCGGGCACCTGGAACGGCAAGTCCAGCATCTGCAACCCCCCGTCATGCACAAATAATCTGGCGATCTGCTCAGGCAGCACGGCCAGCAGGTCGGTGCCCGGAAGAATTTTCGGCAGCACGGAAAAATGCGGCACGTGCAGGTTGATCCGCCGCTCGACATTCATGCTCTTCAAGACGTCTTCAATGCTGCCGTGGCCGGAGGTACGGGTCACGGTGACGTGCCGTTCGGCGAGGAACTGCTGCAGATTGATGCGCTCGCGGATGCGCGGATGGCTGGCGCTGAGCAGGCAGGTATAGCGCTCATGCATCAGCACCCGGTTGTGGGTGCCGGGCACCGGATGGCGGCAAATCGCGGCGTCGATTTTGGCGCTGGCCAGCCATTCGCCCACCTGGTCGACCTGCAGCGGTATGACTTCAACCTCCGCCTGCGGTGCCTCGCGGTTCAGGCGCGCCAGAATCAACGATAAAAAGCCCATCTCACCCAGGTCCGAGAGCGCAATGCGAAAGCGTCGTTCTGTGGTCGCCGGGTCAAACTGACGAGTGCTCTGCACGGCGCCCTCAATGCGCGTCAGGCAATCACGCAGCGTGGGGTAGAGCTGCTGCGCGACAAACGTCGGCTGAATGCCGTCTCGGGTGCGACTGAACAATTTGTCATCGAACAGCTCGCGCAGGCGGGCCAGGCCATAGCTCACGGAAGGCTGGGTGACGAACAGACGTTCTGCGGCCAGAGTCACGCTGCGGGCTTCATACAAGGTGATGAAGGTGCGGATCAGGTTCAGGTCGATGTGGCTCATGGCGCCTCAAGTGGCTACAGCGATATAGATGGGGCTTATTTTTAATAGAGATAGTATCGATTTGATCAATCGAATGGCAGCTGCAAGAGTAACCCAAAGTCTAAAAACAGCTGCAAGGGTCCCTATGAAAACCGTTCACTCTGCCACTTACGACATTCTGCGCGAGCAAGGCCTGACCACCATTTTTGGCAACCCCGGCTCCAATGAGCTGCCGTTTCTGAAGGGATTCCCCGAAGATTTCAGCTACATCCTCGGCCTGCACGAAGGCGCCGTGGTGGGCATGGCCGACGGCTTTGCCCTGGCCACCGGCAAACCGACCTTCGTCAACCTGCACGCTGCGGCAGGCACTGGTAACGGCATGGGCGCGCTGACCAATGCCTGGTACTCCCATAGCCCGCTGGTGATTACCGCCGGGCAGCAAGTGCGTTCGATGATCGGTGTCGAAGCGATGCTGGCCAACGTCGATGCCGCGCAGTTGCCCAAGCCTCTGGTGAAGTGGAGCCACGAACCGGCCTCGGCGCAGGACGTACCGCGCACCCTGAGCCAGGCCATTCACATGGCCAGCCTGGCGCCCCGTGGCCCGGTGTATGTGTCCATTCCGTATGACGATTGGGCCTGCGAAGCTCCGGCCGGGGTTGAGCACTTGGCCCGGCGCCACGTAGCAAGCGCTGGTGTGCCGTCGCCTGCGCAGTTGCACGACTGGGGGCAGCGCCTGTCGAGCGCGCGTAACCCGGTGTTGGTGCTCGGTCCGGACGTCGATGGCAGTGGCAGCAACGCGCTGGCCGTGCAACTGGCGGAAAAACTGCGCATGCCCGTCTGGGTGGCCCCTTCGGCTTCGCGCTGCCCGTTCCCGACGCGTCATCCGTGTTTTCGCGGTGTGCTTCCCGCGGCGATTGCCGGGATCAGCCGCCTGCTGGCGGACCATGACGTGATTCTGGTGGTGGGCGCGCCGGTGTTTCGTTATCACCAGTTCGCCCCCGGTGACTACTTGCCAGCGGGCACGCAACTGCTGCACATCACCTGTGATCCGGGCGAGGCGGCGCGGGCGCCGATGGGCGATGCGCTGGTGGCGGATATTGCCCTGACCCTTGAAGCCCTGGTGGCCGAGGTTTCAACCAGTACGCGGGCAATGCCCGAGGCTTTGCCGCGCCCGCCAGCGGTGGTCGAGGAGGGTGGTTTGCTGCGCCCGGAAACCGTTTTTGATCTGATCGACCAACTGGCGCCCAAAGACACCATCTACGTCAAGGAGTCCACCTCAACCGTGGGCGCGTTCTGGCAGCGCGTCGAAATGCGCGAACCGGGCAGTTACTTCTTTCCGGCCGCCGGTGGCCTGGGCTTTGGCTTGCCTGCAGCGGTCGGCGTGCAACTGGCCACGCCAGAGCGGCGGGTGGTCGGCATTATTGGTGACGGCTCGGCCAACTACGGCATTACGGCGCTGTGGACGGCGGCGCAATATGGCATCCCCGTGGTGTTCATCATCCTTAAAAACGGTACGTACGGCGCCTTGCGCTGGTTTGCCGATGTATTGAACGTCAGCGATGCGCCAGGGCTGGATGTGCCAGGCCTGGACTTTTGCGCGATTGCTCAGGGGTACGGCGTACACGCCGTGCGCACCGACACTGCCGAGCAGTTTGCCGCGGCATTTGCTGAGGCGCTGGCGGGCCAGCGCCCGGTCTTGATTGAGGTGCCGACGCTCACCATCGAGCCTTAAAACCCCAGGTCAGGCCCGAGCCTTGTCTGGGGGAACGGGCCTGATACCGCACGACAACAACAATAAAAAAAGAGGTGGTTATGAACAAAACTTCCGTCAGTGAAGTGATCGACGCCGCACCGTTTAATCGCACGCACCTGCTGATACTGATGTGGGGCTGCTTCATCATGCTGTTCGATGGCTACGACATGGTGATCTACGGCTCGGTGGTGCCGCAGTTGATGCAGGACTGGCAATTGTCTGCGATCGAAGCCGGCACCCTGGGCAGTTGCGCGTTGTTCGGCATGCTGTTCGGCGGCACCTTGATTGCGCCCTTGGCCGACCGTTTTGGGCGGCGCAAGCTGATCATCCTCACCACCTTGCTGGCCAGCCTGGCGGCTTTTCTCACCGGGCACGCCACCACGCCTTTCGAGCTGGGCGCCTGCCGTCTGGTCACGGGCTTGGCCTTGGGCGCGCTGGTGCCGAGTGCGATCAACCTGATCAGCGAGTTCGCCCCCGAAGGGCGGCGCAGCACCATGATCACTGTGATGTCGAGCTTCTACTCGGTGGGCGCGGTGCTGTCGGCCTTGCTGGCGATTGCGGTGATCCCGCAGTGGGGCTGGCAGGCGGTGTTTTATGTGGCCGTCCTGCCGGTGCTGGCGGTGCCATTTATGCTGCGTTACCTGCCTGAGTCGGCGGCGTTTTTGGCCCTCAAGGGGCGCCGTGGCGAGCTTGATCAACTGTTGGTCAAAGTCGACCCGGCGTATCGCCCCGGCACTGCGTTGAGCCTGCCGGTCAATGACAAACAGACCCGCGCTGCCCGTCTGCCGCAGCTATTCAGCAAAGGTCAGGCGCTGGCCACGGTGTTGCTGTGGGTGGCATTCGCCATGTGCATGCTGATGAGCTACGGACTCAATACCTGGTTGCCCAAGCTTATGGCGCACGGTGGTTACCCCTTGGGTTCGAGCCTCGCGTTTCTGGTGACCCTCAACGTGGGTGCCACGGTGGGCGCACTGTTCGGCGGCTGGCTGGCGGACCGTCTGGGTGTGCAGCGCACTCTGGCGTTGTTTTTCGTTCTGGCGGCGCTGTCGTTGGCCGCCCTCGGCTTCAAGCCCGGCCCGATCCTGCTTAACCTGCTGTTGCTGATTGCCGGCGCAACCACCATCGGTACTCTGGCGGTGATTCATGCCTATGCTTCGATTTCTTACCCGGCGCACATCCGTTCTACCGGCGTGGGCTGGGCCGCCGGGATTGGCCGCCTCGGGGCTATTGCCGGGCCGATGCTCGGTGGCAGCCTGTTGGCGCTGGACTTGCCCTTCCAGCAGAACTTTTTGGCGTTCGCGTTGCCCGGAGTAATAGGTGCTTTGGCCATCGTGTGCATTCACGTACGCCCCACGTCTTCCATTCCTCAAGCCTCTGAATCTGTTTAAAAGGAGCATGACATGACCCATTACAGCGATTTTCATCTGCAACCGATTGCCGGAGAGTGGCGTAAAGGCACAGGCGGCAAACACCTGCGGGTGACTAACCCGTTCGACGATTCGCTGCTGCTGGAAATCCCTCAGGCTAACCGGGCTGACCTCGATGCTGCCTATCGCAAGGCCGCCGAGGTGCAGCCGCAATGGGCTGCGCTTGGGCCTTCGGCGCGAGCGGCGGTGTTGCATGAGGTGGTGGCGGTGTTTGACCGGCGTCGCGAAGAAATCATCGACTGGCTCATCCGCGAGTCCGGCAGCACCCGGCTCAAGGCGCAACTGGAGTGGGGTGCGGCACGGGCCATTGCGCTGGAGTCGGCATCGTTCCCGGCGCGGGTTCACGGACGCATCGTCGAGTCCAACGTGCCGGGTAAAGAGAGCCGGGTGTATCGCAGCGCGCTTGGCGTGGTCGGCGTGATCAGCCCGTGGAACTTCCCGCTGCATTTGACCCAGCGTTCCATTGCCCCGGCGCTGGCGCTGGGCAACGCCGTGGTCATCAAACCGGCCAGCGACACCCCGGTGTGTGGCGGTTTGCTGCTGGCGCGCATCTTTGAAGAGGCCGGATTGCCGGCTGGCGTATTGAGTGTGGTGGTGGGTGCGGGCAGTGAAATTGGCGATGCGTTTGTCGAGCACCCGGTGCCGTCGCTCATCACCTTTACCGGCTCGACCCCGGTCGGTCGCGGTATTGGCGCAATCGCCAGCGGCGGCGAACACCTCAAGCACGTCGCGCTGGAGTTGGGCGGTAACAGCCCCTTTGTCGTGCTGGAAGACGCTGACCTGGAGCAGGCGGTGAATGCTGCGGTGTTTGGTAAATTCCTGCACCAGGGGCAGATCTGCATGGCGATCAACCGCATCATCATCGACGAGCGTTTGTATTCGGCCTTTGCCGAGCGTTTTGTAGAGCGGGTCAAAGGGCTCAAGGTGGGCGACCCGAACCTGCAAGACACCGTGATCGGCCCGGTCATCAACGCCAAGCAGTTGCAGGGCCTGCATGAAAAGATCGAACTGGCCCGCGCTGAGGGTGCTCAGCCGCTGTTCGAGGGCGGCAGTAATGGGAACTTGATGGCGCCGCATGTCTATGGCGAAGTCACCGTCGACATGGACCTGGCCCGCAATGAAATTTTCGGCCCGCTGGTGGGGCTGATCCGTGCCCGCGACGAAGCCCATGCCCTGGAATTGGCCAACGCCACCGAATTCGGCCTTTCCAGCGCCGTCTTCAGTACCAACCTGGAACGCGCCGTCACCTTTGCCCGCAAAGTGAGAGCAGGCATGACCCACGTCAACGACATCCCGGTCAACGACGAAGCCAACGCACCTTTTGGCGGTGAAAAGAACTCAGGGCTTGGCCGTTTCAATGGTGACTGGGCGATTGACGAATTCACCCGTGATCACTGGATCAGCGTGCAACACACACCACGGCACTACCCGTTTTAAACCGCAGCAGTTCTCGTAGGAGCGAGCTCGTCTCGCGATCTTTTAAGGTCAAAAGATCGCGAGCAAGCTCGCTCCTACAGTGGGAATGGGTTTATTCAGGACTTCATCGCCGGATACGATTCTTCTGCCAGCTGAAGTCACTGTGGAACGTGCCAGTATCTCCCCGTAAAACGTACAAAGTGGCCCTGTAGGCAGATGACAGGCGTGAGCATTGCAAACTGCGGACTTTTCGGTAAGCCCAGACCCAGCCGTGTGAGGAAGTGGCGTTCATCTTGGCAATCCTGAGTCGATAAGAACCTCATTGGACTCAGTTTAGAACTCAAGTTCCCTTGCCATGACAAACGTCATACCAATCGTCGGTTGCCTCATAAAACAGGCGCAATACCGCAGTCTGGCAAGCTCGCCTCAAGTTTTGCTAGTCTGTGTGGTAATCGCAAAGGGAGTACAGACAGCATGGAACTGAAATCACCGGACAAAAATATTCGAATTGTCGGCTTGGCAGGGATCGTCGCGGGGCTGGGAATGATAGTGGCCGGTCATGCCAGTTTCGGCACTACGCTTCTGGGCGGCGGGCTGCTGTTTCTGGCACTGCCTCTGTTCAGGACAGCGGGCAAAAAATAAGGGGTTTTTGCCCGGTTCGCTGTGTACTGATGCCCCATACCCTTCATTGCCGAGTCATATCCCATGCATTTATACGTGGTACGGCACGGGGAAACCTGGGCCAATGCCGAGCATCGCTATCTTGGTGCGCTCGATCCGCAACTGACTCAACGAGGCCGTGAGCAAGCCGAAGCCCTGGCGGCTGACCTGCCACAAAATCTGCACACTGTTGTTGTCTCTCCACGCCTGCGAGCTATAGAAACCGCCAACATTCTTAACCGTGACCTCAGGTTGCCGGTTGAGATTATCGACTGTTTTCGTGAGCGTGATGTGGGGGTTTTTGAAGGATTGACCCAGGCCGAGGCTCGCGAGGGTTTCCCTGAGTTGTGGGCGCAAAAAATCACCCGTCGCTGGGAGCTTGGGCCAACTGGAGGCGAGTCCATCGCGCAGGTGGTGATACGGGTGCGCGATGGTTTGCTGGCCCTTGAGACGAAATACCCGTCCCAGGCGGTTTTATTAGTTGCTCACGGTTTTTTGGCCAAGACCATTCGTGCGCTGGCCAAAGGTGATTTTTCGGATTTTTATGACTGGCAGTTGGCAAACGGCCAGTTGCTGGCGTTGGAAAATTTGCAGATTCCTGTGCGGGACACTGACGTATTGCGTGCGTCGTTACTGGAGAGCTGAAATGCTGTTTGTTGTCATGCTCGGAGGCAAGCATCCCCGAGCCAAAATCGAAGTCCATGATGTAGTTTTTGCCATCGCCGATAGCCTAGAAGCAACCTACCCGCAACTGCGTCAGGGCTGGTTCGGCAACCCGGCAGGTTTGCATATCGACGCCTGGATGCGTGTTGACGGCGTAGATGGCTGGAAGGTTGAGCTGAGCCCGCTGGCACCGCTGCCAGGTTCGCCGCGTTTGTATTTCATTAACCTGGGTGGCTACGAGGCGAATACCTTTGGTGAAGCCCATCATTACCTGCTGGTGGTTGCCCAGGACAAGAACCAGGCCAAATCCAGGGCCAAACAGCACATGCTCAAGCATTGGCAACAGGCCCACACCGACGCGCTGCTGGATGTGGATGATTGCTTGCCGATTGATCAGGTGAGCGGGCGCTACATTCATCTGGTTGAGGGCGAGCACCGGGGTGTGATTCAGCACAACGACTACATCGTTATTTAGCGTGTATCAGCAACAGCCGCAGCTCCTGCAGGCAATTGTTCAATCACCGCTTACCGCACAACAGGCGCTTGCCCTTGGTCATGCAACAAGAACTTTATTTTTGAGTCGAGCTCGTCCGGCGCGCTTTCTGCCGGCAGCGGCGTCGCTTTCACTGAGGCGGTGTTGTTCAGCGCCTGGCCGTCTGATTTGAAGGGTGAGATGACGAGAGGCGGGTGGGAAGGCATGCCGGTTTTTTGTGGTACCCGGTTATAGGAGTACTCGATGAGACAGTTTTCTTTTTCGACGCCCTCAGGCAGGTACCGGCAGGCCTGTGAGCTGTTGTTTCGGTAGCATTTTGCGCGATCGGCTTCTACCAGTCGGTTCTGACAGGCGCTCACAGACAACAGTGCCTGTGCCACTCTTGCCCAATCGGGGCCTTGTGGTGCGTAAGGTTCTGCATGCGCCGCTGACGTCACAAGCAAAAGGCTGACGCTCAGGGTTTTGAATGACGAGATCGTGTTAAACATCCGGGCAGTCCATAGCGAGGGATGCGCGTATGTAACAGGGTTTTTTGAGTTGCCGCAATGCGTCTTGCATGCTGATTTGCTAGGGTGACCCACGGACTCATTTAAGGAATGACGTGATGAAAAAGGAAGTGATGGCGCCCCTCGCGGCGTTTGTGTTGCCGTTGCTCTTGAGCGCATGCAGCCAGCATGCGCCCTCGGTCAGCGCCACGGCCCCTGACGCAACGGGCGCGGCCCGGCAGTTTGTCGCCCGTGGCAACGAGCCGTTCTGGACCCTCAAGGTCAATGGCGACACCCTGGCCTGGATTACTCCGGATCACTTAGAGGGTCGGCAATTGCACGCCGACAAAGTGGTGTCAGGGGATCGCACGACCTACACCGGCACCGATCAGGGCAAGGCGTTCAGCCTGGTGATCGAGCCTAAACCCTGCACCGACTCGATGTCGGGTGAGACGTTCAGCCACACGTCTACCTGGACTTATGCCGGTGAACGCAACAGCGGATGTGCTGGCGAAGGCAACTGATTCAGGGGGGTAACGCACTCGCTGTGTATCACACTGTGTACCAACCCCACGCTGATACACCCGCAGGTTGTTAACGGTCGAACGCGACACAGACCAGATACACGCCTGGCTTTAAATCTGTCTACCCGATAGCGCAAGTGATCACTCACCTGAACTTGCGCTACGGACCCATTCAGTCAAGCCAGGAGATATAACAATGAAGCGCCATTACGCCGCTCTCGCCGCCACCCTCGCTCTGTCCCTCGGTGCCTTTGCCGGTGCTGCCCACGCTGATGATGCCAAGCGTCAAGAGAAATGCTTTGGCGTGTCGCTGGCCGGTGCCAATGATTGTGCCGCGGGTAAAGGCACCTCTTGCGCCGGTACCGCCACCGCTGACTACCAGGGCAACGCCTGGATCCTGGTGGACAAAGGCACCTGCACCCAGATCAAAACCCCTAAAGGCTACGGCAGCCTGACGGAAAAACCGTGATTGCCTCGGCCCCGGTGGTGCTCAAGCGGTTATTGCCTGAGGCACTGCTGTTGTTGGTGGCCCGTGTCGGTATCGCCTCGGTGTTCTTCCTCTCGGGCCGTACCAAAGTCACCGGTTTTCTGGAACTCAAACAGTCGACTTACACCTTGTTTCGCTCGGAATACGCCTTGCCTGTGATCCCCCCGGAATGGGCGGCGCATCTGGCGGCTTACGCCGAGCATGCGTTCCCGCTGTTGCTGGTGCTGGGCCTGATGACCCGCCTGTCTGCTGCTGCACTGTTGGGCATGACCCTGGTGATCGAGGTGTTTGTCTACCCCGACGCCTGGCCGACGCACCTGACCTGGGCGGGGTTGTTGTTACCGCTGTTGGCCTACGGTGGCGGGGCCTGGTCGCTGGACAACGTGTTGCGCCGTCGGCGTGTGTGAACCCTTTAACAATAATGCTGTGGAGTGTCTTTATGCGTGTTCTGTCTTCTCTGGTCATCGCCATGGCGCTGACCGCTCCCATGCTGGCTTCGGCGGCTGAAAAGCCGCAGGCGTTGCCCGGCACCGGCAAAAACGTGGTGATTGTGCCTGGCTCGTTTGTCGACGGCTCCGGCTGGCGAGTGGTGCACGACATCCTGTCCCACCAGGGCTACAAGGTCACCGTGGTGCATCAGGGGCATGAAAGCCTTGCTGCAGACGTAGCCGAAGCCCGTGAAGTGCTGGAACAGCAGGTCGGCCCGGTGGTGCTGGTGGGTCACAGTTCCGGCGGCGGGGTGATCTCGATTGCCGGTGACCGGGGCAAGGTCAGGGCGCTGGTTTACGTTTCGGCCCTGCAGCCGGAAGTGGGCGAGAACATGTCCCAGTTGTTGAACTCCATGCCTGCGCCAAGCAATGACATCAAGCAGAGCCGCGACGGCCATCTGTTTGTGGATCGCAGCAAGTTCCATGATGATTTTGCCGCTGACCTGACTACTAACCGCACCGACTTTATGGCGGCCTCGCAAGTTCCGGCCACTACCGCATTGTTCGGCGGCACCGTGTGGGACGCCGCCTGGCACAAGAAGCCGACCTATGCGGTGCTCTCTACCGAAGACCGGGCTTTGAGCCCCGATTTACAGCGCTGGATGTACAAGCGCGCCGGTTCCAAAGTCACTGAACTAAAAGGCAGCCACTCCGTGTACATTTCCCAGCCGGAAGCGGTGGCCAAAGTGATCGAAGACGCTGCATCAGTTATTAACTAACCCAAAACACCAAAAAACACCCTGGAGACACCCCCATGAGCACTTCTTTGAAATCCCGCGTCAGCCTTGCCACTGCTGCTGCCCTGATCGCTATGGCATCCGCCTCTTTTGCTACGGCCGCCAGCGCTGCCGACCAGCAGGAAAAACCCGGTCGCTGCTACGGCGTCAACAGTTGTAAGGGCGAAAGCCAGTGCGCCACGTCGAAAAACGACTGCAAAGGCCTCAATAGCTGCAAAGGCCAGGGCGTTGTGGTGAAAACCCCGTCTGAGTGCATGAAGCTGGGCGGCACCACCACCGAAGCCAAATAACCTGCCCGGTGTAGGAGCGAGTTTGTCGCGCGTTTTTTAAAGATCAAAAGATCGCAAAACAAGCTTGCTCCTGCGGCAATGCAGTTCACTTAAGAGCAATGCTACCCAAGGGTGGGAGCGGGCTTGCTCGCGATGCTTTTCAGAGCGCCTCA
>NZ_JBEOPQ010000058.1:0-32558 GCF_040310285.1 Pseudomonas sp. HY2-MNA-CIBAN-0224
TAAATTGCTCTGTGTACTTATTCATGTTGAAAACCCAAAAAGTTGGATGGGTGTCCAACTTTTTGGGGGCAGTTCAGGTTTTGAATATGTCTTAGGCTTTTGACGCTGCGAGAATCAGGGCTTTCATCTCGGAAACGGCCGACTTGAAGCCAACGAACAGTGCATGGGCAACCAGTGCATGGCCGATGTTCAGTTCGTTGATGCCCTTGATAGCCGCCACGGCTTCAACGTTGTGATAGTGCAGGCCATGCCCGGCGTTCACAATCAGCCCCTGCCCCAAGCCAAAGGCCACGCCATCAGCCACGCGTTGCAGTTCTTCAGCCACGTCAGTCGGGGTCTGGGCATCGGCATAACGGCCGGTATGCAACTCGATGGCGGGGGCGCCCACACGGCGCGACGCTTCGATCTGGCGCTCGTCCGCATCAATGAACAACGAAACTTCACTGCCAATTTTGCTCAGGCGCTCAACGGCAGCTTTGATCCGCGCTTCTTGCCCGGCAACGTCCAGACCGCCTTCGGTGGTCAGTTCTTGACGGGTTTCAGGCACGAGGCAGATATGCGCCGGGCGAATGCGCTCGGCAAACGCCATCATCTCTTCAGTCACGCCCATTTCGAAGTTCATGCGCGTTTGCAGTACATCCTTGAGCAGCAATACATCGCGCTCTTGAATGTGGCGACGGTCTTCACGCAGATGCACGGTGATGCCGTCGGCCCCCGCCTCTTCCGCGTCCAGAGCCGCTTTGACCGGGTCCGGGTAACGCGTGCCTCGCGCCTGACGCAGCGTAGCTACGTGGTCGATGTTCACGCCAAGAAGAATGCGATTGCTTGTGGTCACGAGGGCTCTCCTGAAGAGTTGAAGATTCGGCGCACAGCATACCGATCTATTCAGGGCTTGCGAAACAACTCACGACTGGCCAAGGGCTTACCGGCCAAATGAACGGCCAATGCCTGACGCATCAGGCGCTTGGCAGCAGACAAGGCGCCCGTTGCAGTCCAGTCGGCTTGCGCCATGGCCAGCAGCTCAACACCGTTGAACAACCCCGGCTGCAGCAACCAGACACGCTCAAGCCCGGCATCCACTTGCAGGCGATACAGGCCATCGGCCTCGATTGGTCCACCGTGGATGTCTTCGGTCAGCGAGAAGCTGTAACCCAGGTCGTCCAGCAGCCGCCATTCGAACGCCCGCAGCAAGGGCTCCAACGGCCGCCCTTCGGCCAAGGCCAGCAACGTGGCAGCGTAATGATCGAACACCGCCGGGTGCGGGTCTTCGGCGGGGAGCAGGCGCACCAGCAGTTCATTGAGGTAGAGCCCGCTGAACAGGGCTTCACCATTGAGCCAGGTCGAAACGCCTGCGCTTTCCATGCGCCCGACATTTTTCAGCTCGCCGCGACCATGGAACTCGATTTCCAGCGGTACAAACGGCCGGGCCAAGCTGCCCGCCTTGCCCCGCGCATTACGCAGCACGGCACGCAGACGACCTTGCGGCGTGATGAAGTCCACCAGCGCACTGGTTTCACGGTAAGGGCGACTGTGCAGGACGTAAGCGAGTTGAGGGACGATGGATTTGCTGGACATGGGCGATCAGCTTTATCAGAAGTCTAATGTGGGAGCGGGCTTGCTCGCGATAGCATCAACTCGGCAAGGCAGGCAGACCGGTTTGATGCTATCGCGAGCAAGCCCGCTCCCACAGGATCTTGCAAGGCAGCGAGGTATTACAACCTGTTACTGGTCGCCATAGCCCAGCGAACGCAGGGCGCGTTCGTCGTCGGACCAGCCGCCTTTGACCTTGACCCACAAGTTGAGCATGACTTTGGAGTCGAACAGCAGCTCCATGTCTTTACGCGCTTCAGTGCCGATGCGCTTGATGCGCTCGCCCTTGTCGCCAATGATGATTTTTTTCTGCCCGTCACGCTCAACCAGAATCAAGGCATGAATGTGCAGGGTCTTGCCTTGCTGCTTGAATTCTTCGATCTCAACGGTGATCTGGTACGGCAGCTCTGCACCCAGCTGGCGCATGATCTTTTCACGGACCAGTTCAGCGGCAAGGAAGCGGCTGCTGCGGTCAGTGATCTGATCTTCCGGGAAGAAGTGGTCATTTTCCGGCAGATGATCAGCGATCACACGTTCAAGGGCATCGAGGTTGTGGCCGTTTTGAGCCGAGATCGGCACGATCTGGGCGTTCGGCAATTGCTCCTGAAGCCAGGTCAGGTGCGGCATCAATTCCGTTTTGTCTTCGATGCGGTCAGTCTTGTTCAACGCCACAATCAACGGGCCGGTCACGTACTGGACGCGCTCAAGAACCATTTGGTCTTCTTCAGTCCACTTGGTGCGATCCACCACGAAGATCACCACGTCGACGTCTTTCAACGCAGCCGACGCAGTTTTGTTCATGTAGCGGTTCAGGGCCTTTTCGCCGCCCTTGTGCATGCCCGGCGTGTCAACGTAGATGGCCTGAATATCGCCTTCGGTCTTGATGCCCAGCATGTTGTGACGGGTGGTCTGCGGCTTGCGCGAGGTGATCGCCAGCTTTTGACCGAGGATGTGGTTCAGCAGTGTGGATTTACCCACGTTTGGTCGACCAACGATGGCGACATAGCCACAGCGAGTTGCAGTTGAATCAGTCATGGCCATTCTCCACGCCAAGGGCAATCAGTGCTGCTGCGGCCGCTACCTGTTCGGCAATACGACGGCTCACACCCTGACCTCGGCTTTTTTCATTCAATAGGGCAATTTCGCACTCAACAAAGAAAGTGCGGCAATGCGGTTCGCCTTGAATATCTACCACTTCGTAGCGTGGCAGTTCACAGGCGCGCGACTGCAAGTACTCTTGCAGGCGTGTTTTTGGATCTTTATTGGTGTCGACCAGAGTCAGCGTCTCGAACTCGCCAGCCAGCCAGGCCAATACGCGATCACGGGCAGTTTCCATGCCCGCGTCGAGGTAGATGGCGCCAATCAGCGCTTCAAGGGCATCTGCCAGGATCGACTCGCGACGAAAACCGCCGCTTTTCAGTTCGCCCGACCCCAGGCGCAGGTACTCACCCAACTCAAAGCCGCGCGCCAGTACGGCCAGGGTTTCGCCTTTGACCAAACGCGCACGCAGGCGCGACAGCTGCCCTTCACGGGCCAGCGGGAAGCGATCAAACAACGCTTCACCGGCGACAAAGTTGAGGATTGCATCGCCCAGGAACTCAAGGCGCTCGTTATTGCGCCCCGCGAAACTGCGGTGTGTCAGGGCCAGGATCATCAGCTCCTGGTCTTTGAAGGTGTAGCCGAGCTGACGCTCTAAACGACTTAAAGAAAAACTCACGATTTACCCACGCTGAGTTCGTGGCCGAATGTCACCACCGGACCGATATTAGGGATCAGTGATGCTCGTTTATCGCATAGCAAATGGACAGGGAACAGGCTGTTCGCCGCCGTCACACTTAACGCTTTGTTCAAATCCACATCCTGAATACTGTTGACCGCCCTGCCTGAGACGGCAGGCGGTCGTAAGAACCGTCAGGCGCCCGATTTATCAGGACGCCTGAAAAGCATTCGGCGCTGTTATTAACAGCGCCGTCTTGGCTACTTGATCAGCCCCACCCGCGAGAAGTTCGGCAGATGGCTCATCTTGGGTTCCGGCCAACTCATCCAAACAGCGAAGGCCTTGCCGACAATGTTCTGGTCGGGAACCATGCCCAGCTCATCTTTGGGAATGTTCGGATCATCCCAGTAACGGCTGTCGTTCGAATTGTCGCGGTTGTCGCCCATCATGAAGTAGTGCCCGGCCGGAACCGTCCACTCGTTATCAGGTGGCGCGCGATAGCGGCTCATTTCCTTACGGATCATGTGCTCGACTTCGCCCAGTTTCTCTTTGTACAACTCGGCACTGCCCAATGTGCCCGGCTCAACACCTACCAGTTGCTCGGCAACCAGTTGGCCGTTGACGTACAAATGCTTGTCGCTGGTGTAGCGAACGGTGTCGCCCGGCAGGCCCACTACACGCTTGATGTAGTTGACCGACGGATCGCTTGGGTAGCGAAACACCATCACATCCCCGCGCTGTGGATCACCCACTTCGATGATTTTCTTGTCGATCACAGGCAAGCGGATCCCGTAAGAAAATTTGTTCACCAAAATGAAGTCGCCCACATCCAGTGTCGGCTTCATCGAGCCCGACGGAATCTGGAACGGCTCAACCAGAAACGAACGCAGCACCAGCACGATGAACAACACCGGGAAGAACGACTTGCCGTACTCGACCAGCAACGGTTCTTTGTTGAGCTTCTCGATGACCTGCATATCAGCCGGCTGAACAGTGGCCTGATAGTTGGCAATGGCCTTGCGCCGGCGAGGTGCCAGGAAGACCAGATCGAGCAGCGCCAGCAAACCGCAGACGGCGACAGCAATAACCAGCAACAGCGGGAAATTTAGTGACATAGGACCTAGCTATCCAACCTGAGCACCGCAAGGAAGGCTTCTTGTGGAATTTCCACGTTACCCACTTGCTTCATGCGTTTTTTACCGGCCTTTTGCTTTTCCAACAGCTTGCGCTTACGGCTAACGTCACCACCGTAGCATTTGGCCAGTACGTTCTTTCTGAGAGCCTTGACAGTGGTTCGCGCCACAATCTGCCCGCCAATGGCGGCCTGGATTGCAACATCGAACATCTGACGCGGAATCAGTTCTTTCATTTTTTCGGTTAGCGCACGCCCTTTGTAGTGAGCGTTGTCACGGTGAACGATCAATGCCAGGGCATCGACTTTTTCGCCGTTGATCAATACATCCAGCTTCACCAGATTAGCCGACTGGTAACGGTCGAAATGGTAATCGAGCGAAGCATAGCCGCGACTGGTGGATTTGAGACGGTCGAAGAAGTCCAGAACCACTTCGTTCATCGGCAAATCGTAGGTCACTTGTACCTGAGTACCCAGGAACAACATGTCGTGTTGAACGCCACGTTTTTCGATACACAGGGTTATGACGTTGCCCAGGTGCTCTTGAGGCACAAGAATGTTGGCACGCACGATCGGCTCGCGCATGTCCTCGATCGCGGACAGGTCTGGCAGCTTGGACGGGTTATCGACGTAAATCGTTTCACCGTTCTTGAGCAGCAGCTCGAAAATTACCGTCGGCGCCGTGGTAATCAGATCCAGGTCGTATTCGCGCTCCAGGCGCTCCTGGATGATTTCCATGTGCAGCATGCCCAGGAAGCCGCAACGGAAGCCGAAGCCCAGCGCGTCAGAGCTTTCTGGCGTGTATTGCAGCGAAGAGTCGTTCAGCGTCAGCTTTTGCAGCGCATCACGGAAGTCTTCGAAGTCATCGGAGCTAACCGGGAACAGGCCGGCGTACACCTGCGGCTGAATGCGTTTGAAACCTGGCAGCACTTCAACATCAGGGGTCGAGCTCAGGGTCAGGGTGTCACCCACCGGCGCACCATGAATGTCCTTGATACCGGCGATGATGAAGCCCACTTCACCGGCCTTGAGGTCGGCAGTGGCAGTGTGTTTCGGGTTGAACACACCGACGCTGTCTACCAAATGGACCTTGCCGGTAGATTTAACCAGAATCTTGTCACCCTTCTTCACGCGGCCGTGGCGCACGCGTACCAGGGACACGACGCCCAGGTAGTTGTCGAACCAGGAGTCGATGATCAACGCTTGCAGCGGATCTTCGATATTGCCGGTAGGCGCAGGAATGGTGTGCACCAGGCGCTCAAGCACTTCGTCCACGCCCAGGCCGGTTTTGGCACTGCAGGTCACGGCGTCAGTGGCATCGATGCCGATGATTTTTTCGATTTCTTCCTTCACGCGGTCAGGATCGGCCTGCGGCAGGTCGATCTTGTTCAAGACCGGCATTACCTCAAGACCCTGCTCGATAGCGGTGTAGCAGTTGGCAACGGACTGGGCTTCTACGCCCTGACCCGCGTCGACAACCAGCAGCGCACCTTCACAGGCCGCCAGAGACCGGCTGACTTCATAGGTGAAGTCAACGTGGCCCGGGGTGTCAATGAAGTTCAGCTGATAGGTAATGCCGTCTTTGGCCGTGTAGTACAGGGTAACGCTGTGGGCCTTGATGGTAATCCCACGCTCACGCTCCAGGTCCATGGAGTCCAGTACCTGGGCTTCCATTTCGCGGGCAGTCAGACCACCGCACATCTGAATGAAACGATCGGCCAGCGTCGACTTGCCATGGTCAATGTGGGCGATGATGGAGAAATTGCGGATATGACTCAAATCACTCACGGGTCAACACTCAAAAAAAGTCGCAGGCAGACTGCCCGCCGAAAAATAGCCGGGAATTGTACCTGATCCCTGAGCCAAGCGTCACGTTCACAAAAAAGCCCCTATCAGGCGATAGAGGCTTTTTGATCTCTCAAAGGGTATTGATCAACCGGCCCTACGCAATAACCAGAAACCGGCCAGCGCACAGATACCGGCGGGCAACAGCACCGCGAACAGCGGCGAGAAGCCAAACACCAGACTGGCTGGCCCCAGCAGGTCTTGTGCAATCTTGAACGCAAAGCCGATCAGTACACCGGTGAACACGCGCTGCCCCAAAGTAACAGAACGCAGCGGGCCGAAGATGAAAGAAATGGCCATCAATACCAGCGCAGCCGTGACAAATGGCTGCAACACCTTGACCCAAAATGCCAGCCAGTAACGGCCGTTGTTCAGACCCTGGTCTTTCAAGTAGTGGATGTAGCCCCACAGCCCGGAAATCGACAGTGCATCCGGGGCCATGACCACGGTATTGAGCAGCTCGGGACTCAGCGAAACGTCCCAGCGCTCTTCAGGCGTGTTAACCACTTCCGTGTTTCGCTCGTGGAAGACCGTGGTCGCCACATCGCTCAGTTCCCAGTGGTCCTGCGTGAAGTTGGCCTTTTTAGCAAAACTGGCAGACAGCAGATGGTGTTCTTTATCGAAACGATAACGTGTCACGCCCAACAGCATGCCATCGGGTTGAACCGCGTTGATGTGGATGAACTCATCCCCCTCGCGGTGCCACATACCATGCTTGGAGCTTTGCGCATCACCGCTGCCCTGGGCCAGTGCCCGGTTGGCCTGGGCCACCGATTCGGTCGCAGGCGCCAGGTACTCGCCAATCAAAATGCCGGCCAGCATCAACACCAGCATCGGCTTCATGACCGCCCAAACAATACGGCCGGTGGACACACCCGCCGCCCGCATGATGGTCAGTTCACTGTTGCTCGCCAGGCTGCCCAAACCAATCAGGCAGCCGATCAGGGCCGCCACCGGCAACATGTCGTACAGACGACGCGGCGCGGTCAGCATCACAAAACTGAACACATCCGCCATGGTGTAAGAGCTGGAGAGGTTCTTGACCTCATCAATGAAGGCAAACAGCGACGCCAGGCCGACGATGATCCCCGACACCGCGAGGATCGCCAGCAACACGCTTTTACCAATGTAGCGATCGAGCTTAACCATGAGCCAGCTCCTTCGCGCTGCGACGAGTCGCCAATTTCAAGCGCAACGGCTCCCAATAGAACAACAACAGACCAATGATCAAGAACAGACCGTGCACCCACCACAAGCCCAGCGTGGGTGAAATGTTGCCTTTTTCGAGGGCGCCACGGACCAGAATCAAGGCAGTTACATAGCCCATATAGAGAAGGATGGCTGGCAACAGTTTGAGGAAGCGGCCCTGGCGCGGATTGACTCGGGACAGCGGGACGGCAATCAGGGTCACGATAAAGACCAACAGCGGCATCGAAATACGCCACTGCAGCTCAGCAATCGCCTTTACGTCAGGGTTACCGATAAGGCTGCTGGTAGGCATTGCATCACGGTCGGTGACTTCATTGCTGACATCAGGCTTGGGAAGCAATACGCCGTAGGTGTCGTATTTGATGGCTCGGTAATCCGCCAAGCCAGGGTTGCCGTCATAACGATAGCCGTCATCCAGAATCAACCAGCGGCTGCCGTCAGGACGCACTTCCTGGCGGCCCTTTTGCGCGACCAAGATGGAAATGCTGCGATCCTTGGCGTCCTGACCGAGGTTTTTCTGGGTGATAAACACGCCCCCCAGATTCGTCCGGTCATTGGTCAATTGTTCGGTGTAGGTCACCCGGGAGCCATCGTTCAGGGTCTGAAAGCGGCCCGGTTCCAGGGTATCGAACTCGGTCAGGGCATCTTGTTTGTTGAGCAGCAGTTGAAACTGCGTAGCGCCCTGAGGCGCCAGGCTCAAGCTCAACCAGGCAACGATCAGCGCCACGATAGTGGCCGGCACCATGCTGATGGCCAACAGACGTTGTTGGCTCATGCCGGTGGCCGAAAGGACCGTCATCTCGCTTTCGAGGTACATGCGCCCGTAAGCCAGAAGAAAGCCCAGAAACAGGCCCAGCGGCAAGATCAGCTGCAAGAAGCCGGGCAAGCGAACGCCCATGATCAAAAACAGCGAACTGGGGTCCATGGCGCCCGAGGCAGCCTGGGCCAGGTATTTAATGAAGCGACCGCTCATGATGATGACCAGCAGCACAGCGCTGACAGCGCTCAATGTAAGCAGGACTTCGCGGGACAGATAACGGAAGACGATCAAACCAGACACTCCAGGGGTCGTCAGGCTAAGGCGGCCAAACAAGCGGCATAGCGAATCGACACTAGCTCATGTAGATGAGCCTAGTCGTTTAAAAAGATGGCGCATTATCCTGTGAATGGCCGCGCCTGTCACTGCGCATGCTCAGCCAAGGCTTTAAAGCGCTGATTTGCCTGCATTCGAGGGTTGTCAGGCGCGGCCGACGAGGTTCAAACTGCCTGCCTTGACGCCCGCCTGAAGCACAGGTGAAGCGCTGTATCTTTCAAGCACGCGAACCGCACCGTTTGTGCGCACGTTGACCATTTGATTCAGGGACCCGGACATGGAACTGGTTGTAAAAAGCGTCAGCCCAGAAACGTTGAAAACGGCCACTCTCGTGGTCGCCATCAGCGAAGGCCGCAAACTCGGCCCTACCGCTAAAGCCATCGACGAACTCACCGGTGGCGCCATCAGCGCCGTGGTAAAGCGTGGCGACATCGCCGGCAAAACCGGCCAGAGCCTGTTGCTGCACAGCCTGCCAAACCTCAAGGCCGAGCGCGTATTGCTGCTGGGCACAGGCAAAGACGAAGCACTGGGCGACCGCCCTTTTCGCAAAATCATCAGCGGCGCACTGAGCGTCCTTAAGGGCCTGGGCGGCAGCGACGCGGTGTTCGCACTCGACGAACTGGTGGTCAAGGGCCGTGATAGCTACAGCAAAACTCGCCTGCTGGCCGAAACCCTGCTCGACGGCGAATACACCTTCGACCGCTTCAAAAGCCAGAAAGCCGAACCCCGCGCCCTGAAAAAAATCACCCTGCTGACCATCAAGGCCGCACAGGCTGAAGTGCAGCGCGCAGTCACCCACGCACAAGCCATTGCCAGCGGCATGTCGTTTACCCGCGATCTGGGCAACCTGCCACCGAACATTTGCCACCCGATTTTCCTGGCCGAACAAGCCAAGGACCTGGGCAAGGAATTCAAAGGCCTGAAAGTCGAGATCCTTGACGAGAAGAAAATCAAGGACCTGGGCATGGGCGCGTTCTACGCGGTCGGCCAGGGCAGCGACCAGCCCCCACGCCTGATCGTGATGAACTACGCAGGCGGCAAAAAATCCGAGAAGCCTTTTGTGCTGGTCGGCAAAGGCATCACGTTCGACACCGGCGGCATCAGCCTCAAGCCGGGTGCGGGCATGGACGAAATGAAGTACGACATGGGCGGCGCTGCCAGCGTGTTCGGCACCCTGCGTGCTGTGCTTGAGCTGAAACTGCCGATCAACCTGGTGTGCATCCTGGCCTGCGCCGAGAACATGCCAAGCGGCGGTGCGGCACGTCCGGGCGACATCGTGACGACCATGAGCGGCCAGACCGTTGAAATCCTCAACACCGACGCCGAAGGCCGTCTGGTGCTGTGCGACGCCCTGACCTACGCCGAACGCTTCAAACCGCAAGCGGTGATCGATATCGCCACCCTGACCGGCGCGTGCATGGTGGCCTTGGGTGCTCACACCTCAGGCCTGATGGGTAACAACGACGAACTGATCGGCCAATTGCTGGAAGCCGGCAAACAAGCCGACGACCGCGCCTGGCAACTGCCGCTGTTCGACGAATACCAAGAGCAACTGGACAGCCCGTTTGCCGACATGGCCAACATTGGCGGCCCTAAAGGCGGCGCCATCACCGCGGGCTGCTTCCTGTCGCGCTTTGCCAAGGCCTACCACTGGGCTCACCTGGACATCGCTGGCACCGCATGGGTCAGCGGCGGCAAGGACAAAGGCGCCAGCGGCCGCCCTGTGCCTTTGCTGACGCAATACCTGCTGGATCGCGCCAACGCTTGAAGCTGATAATCGACGGTTGCGCCGCCTCATGGCGGCGCAACTCCGATTCAGGAACCGCAATGACCTCCGAACCCGATACAGAGCTGACCAAGGTCGACTTTTATATCCTGCCCAGCGCCGAACCTTCTGCGCGGCTGGACTTTGCCTGCAAACTCACTGAAAAAGCCTGGCGCCTTGGCCACCGCGTGTACCTGCATTGCAGCGATGCCGCTCAACGCCAGGACCTGGACGAGCGTCTGTGGCGCTTCAAGGGCGAAAGCTTCGTGCCCCACAGCAACACCGAAGACCAACCCGACGGCACAATTGTCATGGGCCTCACCGAAGCCCCCGCCAGCCATCAGGATTTATTGATCAACCTGGACCTCAAAGTCCCTGAATTCTTCAAACGTTTCGCCCGCGTCGCTGAAGTCGTGGTCGAAGACCCCGCAGTTCGCCTGGCAGCACGGGAGAGTTTTCGCTTCTACCGTGAACACGGCTATCCTCTGCAAGACCACAAGCTACAACGACTCTGAGCACACGATGGACACCTCCAATTCGCCGAAAAAAGCTGCACACCTGCTCGACGATCTTGAATCCATTCGCCAGTTGCTGGGCGATGACGGCCTGCAACCGCCGCTGCTGACGGAAATGGTCGGCCATGGCGGCGAGCAAATACCGTTACTGTCGGATGTGATCGACGACACGGTCGCCCCCGAGCCAGACCCGGAGCCTGAGCCTGAGCCTAAGTCGGCGCAAATACCGTTGGTCGGCATCACTGAAGCCCCCAAGGCAGAAAAAGCCCCGGACGCACTGCTCGTACACCTGGACAAAGAACTGCGCACGGCGGCGCAGACGATCATGCACGACGTCATCAACGACTTCGCCCCGCACATCGAAACCGAAATCAAACGCCGCCTCGATGCGCACCTGGAGCGCTTGCTGGCGCAGCATCAGAACTGACGGCAGGCTGCTCGGACCTTACGAAAACCCTGTAGCCGCTGCCGAAGAGTGAGGCTGCGATGGGTTGCGCAGCGACCCCGCACAGCGGTCCTGCGGCCCACATCGCAGCCTCGTCCCTCGGCAGCGGCTACACGATCTGCTAACGACAGCTCGCTCCTGCGGGGTTTGATCTCGCCCTCAGCGTCCCGCCCCGCTATACTTGCCGGCTTTCCTGAATTAATGCCAATAGGGTCCCGCCGCGCATGGATAAGACCTACCAGCCGCACGCCATTGAAACTTCCTGGTACAAAACCTGGGAAGAAGAAAATTATTTTGCCCCGCAAGGCGCGGGCGACCCGTACACCATCATGATCCCGCCGCCGAACGTCACCGGCAGCCTGCACATGGGTCACGGTTTTAATAACGCGATCATGGACGCCCTGATCCGTTTCCGCCGCATGCAAGGTCGCAACACCTTGTGGCAGCCGGGCACCGACCACGCGGGTATCGCAACCCAGATGCTGGTTGAGCGTCAGATCGAAGCACAAGGTCTGAACCGCCACGACCTGGGCCGCGAGAAGTTCCTGGAAAAAGTCTGGGAATGGAAAGATCAATCCGGTGGCAACATCAGCCGTCAGATCCGTCGCCTTGGCTCGTCCGTAGACTGGAGCCGCGAGCGCTTCACCATGGACGACGGCCTGTCAGAAGCGGTGAAAGAAGCCTTTGTACGCCTGCACGAAGACGGCCTGATCTATCGCGGCAAGCGCCTGGTTAACTGGGACACCAAGCTGCACACGGCGATCTCCGACCTTGAAGTGGAAAACCACGACGAGAAGGGTTTCCTGTGGAACCTGCGCTACCCGCTGGCTGACGGCGCCAAGACCGCAGAAGGCCTGGACTACCTGGTCGTCGCCACTACCCGCCCGGAAACCATGCTCGGTGACTCGGCTGTTGCGGTAAACCCGGAAGATGAACGCTATAAAGCCCTGATCGGTAAATTCGTTGAGCTGCCCCTGGTTGGGCGCCGCATCCCGATCATCGCCGACGACTACTGCGATCCAGAGTTCGGCACCGGCTGCGTGAAAATCACCCCGGCCCATGACTTCAACGACTATGAAGTCGGCAAGCGCCACAACCTGCCGCTGCTGAACATCTTCGACAAAAACGCAGCCGTTCTGCCTGCCGTTCAAGTGTTCAACCTCGACGGCACGCTGAACGACTCCATCGACGGCACCCTGCCAGCCAAATACGTTGGCCTGGACCGTTTCGAGGCGCGCAAGCAAATCGTTGCCGACTTCGACGAAGCCGGCCTGCTGGTCAGCGTCGACGACCACGCCCTGAAAGTGCCGAAAGGCGACCGTTCGGGCACTGTTATAGAGCCGTGGCTGACCGACCAGTGGTATGTATCGACCAAGCCATTGGCAGAACCTGCCATTGCCGCGGTTGAAGACGGACGCATCGCGTTCGTGCCTAAACAGTACGAAAACATGTACTTCTCGTGGATGCGTGACATCCAGGACTGGTGCATCAGCCGTCAGCTGTGGTGGGGCCACCGGATCCCGGCCTGGTACGACGAGTCGGGCAAAGTCTACGTAGGCCGCGACGAAGCCGAAGTGCGTGCCAAGCACAACCTCGGCCCGGATGTTGCGCTGCAACAGGACAACGACGTACTCGACACCTGGTTCAGTTCGGGCCTGTGGACGTTCTCCACCCTGGGCTGGCCTGAGCAGACCGATTTCCTGAAAACCTTCCACCCGACTGACGTGCTGGTCACCGGCTTCGACATCATTTTCTTCTGGGTTGCCCGGATGATCATGCTCACCATGCATTTGGTGAAGAACGAAGACGGCACCCCGCAAGTTCCGTTCAAGACCGTGTATGTACACGGCTTGGTCCGTGACGGTCAGGGCCAGAAGATGTCCAAGTCCAAAGGCAACGTACTGGACCCGCTGGACATCATCGACGGCATCGCCCTCGAAGATCTGGTAGCCAAGCGCACCACCGGCCTCATGCAGCCAAAACTGCTGAAGAAGATCGAGAAGCAGACCCGTGACGAGTTCGCTGACGGCATCGCCAGCTATGGCACCGACGCCCTGCGCTTCACGTTCTGCTCGCTGGCCTCCACCGGTCGCGACATCAAGTTCGACATGGGCCGCGTTGAAGGCTATCGCAACTTCTGCAACAAGATCTGGAACGCCGCACGTTACGTGCTGGACAAGGGCGAAGACTGCGGCCAGAACGGCGAAGCCTACGAACTGTCGCTGGCTGACCGCTGGATCATCTCGCAGTTGCAACGCACCGAAGCCGAAGTGACCCGTCACCTCGACCAGTTCCGTTTCGACCTAGCCGCACAAGCCTTGTACGAGTTCATCTGGAACCAGTACTGCGACTGGTACCTGGAACTCTCCAAGCCTGTGCTGTGGGACGAAAACGCCCCGGTTGAACGTCAGCGCGGCACTCGCCGTACGCTGGTTCGGGTTCTGGAAGTGGCTTTGCGTCTGGCGCACCCGTTCATGCCGTTCATCACCGAAGAAATCTGGCAGCGCATCGCGCCGTTGGCAGGCGCGCAAGGCAAAACCATCATGCTGCAACCTTGGCCAGTGGCCAACGAAGCACGCATCGACCAGGCTGCCGAAGACGACATCGAATGGCTCAAGGGCTTGATGCTCGGCACGCGTAACATCCGTGGCGAAATGAACATCGGCCCGGGCAAACCGCTGCAGCTGTACCTGAAAAACGTCAGCAGTGAAGACCAGCGCCGTCTGACCGAGAACGACGCCTTGCTGAAAAAGCTGGCTAAACTCGAGTCGATCACCGTGCTGCAAGACGGTGCCGAAGCGCCTCTGTCTGCCACCGCGTTGGTGGGCGAGATGGAAGTGCTGGTACCGATGGCCGGCCTGATCGACAAAGATGCCGAGCTGGCGCGCCTGGACAAAGAAATCCAGCGCTTGCACGGCGAAGTGGCCCGCGTTGGCGGAAAACTGTCGAATGCGGCCTTCGTTGACAAAGCTCCGGCCGAAGTCATTGACAAGGAACGCGCCAAATTGGCCGAGGCTGAACAAGCCTTGAGCAAGTTGGCGGACCAGCACGCGCGGATTTCCAGCCTGTAACAGCGCTGCGCACCTGATCGCGGGCAAGGACGCTCCCGCAGGGTTAACCCCTGCCGGGGCGGCCTTGCCCGCGATTGCTTTTGTGGAACCCAATGAACATGACCACCCCACGCACCTCCAAAGCCACACGCCACAAGCCCAAGGCTACGGGTGAGAGCAAACCGGCTGCACCTCGGGTAAAGCCCAGCCTGCACCCGCGCAACCGCCACCAGGGCCACTACGACTTTGCGCAACTGATCAAGATCTGCCCGGAACTGGGCGCGTTTGTGATCATCAACCCGTACGGCAAAGAGAGCATCGACTTCGCCAACCCGAGCGCAGTGCGGGTGTTCAACCGTGCGTTGCTCAAGTCGTTCTACGGCATTGCCCACTGGGACATTCCGGCTGACTACCTGTGCCCTCCGGTGCCGGGCCGCGCCGATTACGTGCACTTTCTCGCGGACTTGCTGGCCAGCGTCAACGATGGCCAGATCCCGCAGGGCGCCAATGTGCGCGTGCTGGACGTCGGCACCGGCGCCAACTGCGTCTACCCGCTGATCGGCCACTGCGAATACCGCTGGCAGTTCCTCGGCACCGACGTTGATGCCACGGCGGTCAAGACCGCCAAGGCGATTGTGCAGTCCAACAGCCTGAACAAAGCCATCAGCCTGCGCCTGCAGCCAGATCCGCAGAAGATCCTGCTGGACATCCTGGACAGCAACGAGCGTTTCGACCTGACCATGTGCAACCCGCCGTTCCACGCCTCGCTGGACGAAGCCACACGCGGCAGCGAGCGTAAATGGCGAGCACTGGGCAAGGCAGACCCCAAGCGCAAACTGCCAGTGCTGAACTTTGGTGGCCAGGCCGCCGAATTGTGGTGCGAAGGTGGCGAGCAACGCTTTGTGACCCAACTGATCCGCGAAAGCGTGCACGTGGGCCGTCAGGTGCTGTGGTTCAGCGTGCTGGTGTCCAAGGCTTCAAACCTGCCAGCGGTTCAGACCGCGCTTAAAAAAGCCGGCGCGCGTGAAAGCCAGGTGGTTGAAATGTCCCAAGGCAACAAGCAAAGCCGCTTTGTAGCCTGGACCTTCCACGACAAAGACCAGCAGCAAGTGTGGCGCGAGAAGAACTGGAAGTAACGCCATAAAAATCTGTAGCCGCTGCCGCAGGCTGCGATAAGGGCCGAAGGACCTTCAACATATCAGGTCCGCTACGCAGCCCATCGCAGCCTCGTACCTCGACAGCGGCTACAGGATTTTCGCCCATAAAAAAACCGCGCTTCGGATCACTCCCAAGCGCGGTTTTTTAATGCGTTCTTACTTGTTAACAGCGTCAGTCAGGCCTTTAGCCACAACGAGCTTGATAACTTTCTTGGCAGCGATTTCGATGGCAGCGCCAGTCGAAGGGTTACGGCCAGTACGGGCAGGACGCTCGGTCACTTTCAGTTTGCCAATACCTGGCAGAGTGATTTCGCCGCCATTTTCCAGCTGATCAGCAACGATTTGACCCAGTTGGTCCAGCAGAGCACGCACGGTAGTTTTCGGTGCGTCTACAGCTTCAGCCAGATCAGCGATCAGTTGGTCTTTAGTAATAGCCATTGAGATGTTCCTTCCCTATCAAATTCATTTGGTTTGCAAAGTGCAAGGTCAGCTATCGAGCCAGAAATCGAGGGTCTGGCACGCCCGTTTGCTTTCACGACGAATCGCGGATGTAGAGTGCTAAAACGGAGTTTGGTTCGACCTGACACAGGCTGAATGCATGCTTTGCGCCGTTACACAGCGCAAGACCGGGCAAAACTAGCACAGAGACGGTTAAATATCCGCTTCTACCTCGCCATTTGGTCAGCTTTATCGCCTTAAAAGCGTAAAAAAACCGCTCTACACCGTCCATCCCCTCCCTAAAGGCGGTACGAAGGCTGCCCAGTGGCTCAGGTGCGGTACACTTAGCGCCTTTCCGGGCGCATGCCCTCCCCGCTCATTATTCGCCGAGAAGCCCATGCCGATCCGTCATTGCATCGTTCATTTGATTGAGAAAAAACCCGACGGTACGCCCGCTGTTCTCCACGCCCGCGACTCTGAATTGGCCGAGTCCCAGGCCATCGAGAACATGCTCGCAGACCTCAACGAAAGCTATAACGCCAAGCAAGGCAAAGCCTGGGGCTTTTTTCATGCTGAATCCGGGGCGCATCCGTTCAGCGGCTGGCTCAAGGAGTACATGGAGGGCGGTCAGGACTTCACCGCGTTTAGCCGTGTGGCCGTCGAGCACCTGCAAAAGCTGATGGAAGAATCCAACCTGTCGGTGGGCGGCCACGTGCTGTTTGCCCATTACCAGCAAGGCATGACCGACTACCTGGCCATCGCCCTGTTGCACCACAGCGACGGCGTCGCGGTGAACTCGGAACTGGACGTGACCCCGTCACGCCATCTGGACCTGGGCCAGTTGCACCTGGCGGCGCGGATCAATATTTCCGAGTGGCAGAACAACAAACAGTCCAAGCAGTACATTTCCTTCATCAAAGGCAAAAACGGCAAAAAAGTTTCTGAGTATTTCCGCGACTTTATCGGTTGCCAGGAAGGCGTCGACGGCCCCGGCGAAACCCGCACGCTGCTCAAGGCGTTCAGTGATTTCGTTGAAAGCGAAGACCTGCCCGAAGAGTCCGCCCGTGAAAAAACCAAGACCCTGGTGGACTACGCCAGCAGCCAGGCCAAAATCGGTGAACCGATGGGCCTCGAAGAGTTGTCGGAGTTGATCGACGAAGAGCGCCCAAAGGCGTTTTACGACCACATCCGCAACAAGGACTACGGCCTGTCGCCGGAAATTCCGGCAGACAAACGCACCCTTAACCAGTTCCGCCGCTTCACCGGGCGCGCTGAGGGCTTGTCTATCAGCTTTGAAGCCCACCTGCTGGGCTCCAAGGTCGAATTCGATGAAGAAGCCGGCACACTCGTTATCAAGGGCCTGCCGACCCAACTGCTCGACCAGCTCAAGCGCAACAAGTGATGTTGAACGGCATCCTCAAGAAAGTCCTGTTTGTGCTGGTGGTGGTCGTGATCTTTCAGAACTGGGGCAAGATCGAACGGGTGCTCAACCCCTCCGGTGTTGTTCCGGAACACACCCGGGCCAGCGCCCGGGTGGTGCTGTACGCCACCGAGTGGTGCGGCTACTGCAAGGCCACGCGGCGCTTTCTGGACCAGAAAGGCATCCCGTACACAGAGTTTGATATCGACAAGGATGCCGCCGCCCGCCAGACCTACGAAGCATTGGGCGGGCGCGGGATTCCGATTCTGGACGTCAATGGGACCTTGCTCAGGGACTTCAACCCGGACGCAATCCTCGCGGCGTTGAAATAACCAAAAATCTGTAGGAGCGAGCTTGCCTCGCGATCTTTTGATCGTTTAAAAGATCGCGAGACAAGCTCGCTCTTACAGTGCTAACTGGCTTTGCACCAGGCACTCTTTGGCGCTTTTCTTGAGCTTTTTAATCAGCCGCTCCTGACGCAAGGCTTCGCCTTTGTCTGGCCACGATTCGACATACACCAAGGCCACCGCAGGGCTTGAGGCAAAAAAACGCGCGCCTTTACCGGTCTGATGCTGCACGAAGCGGCGCGCCGGGTCATCGCTGATGCCGCAGTACAACGAACCATTGGCCGCACGCACCAAATACACAAACCAAGGTTTGGAACTCACATTTAACGTCCGGCTTGATACGCTTTGAGGCCTTTTTGCGCTTGAGCGCGAATGGCGTTTTTCACCAGCGGTGTCCAGCCCAGCAAAACGCCCTTGGCCCCCAACGCCTGTCGCGACCAGCGCCACAGGTCAAAGTGGTCATGGTGCTCGCAGATTTTGCCGTCGCGAAACACAAACCGGGCCTGAATATCGTTAACCACCGTATTGCCGGTCTGGCTGAACAGATACGTCGCCACCCAATGTGCACTGCCACGTTGCGCATCGGCCTGAACCTGATCGAAGGTCAGGCTGAAATCCTTGGCCCGCGTGGTCAGCATGCGCCACATATCGGTGGCGTTGTGACCGCGCAGTTCACCAAAGACCGGGTCGATGAACACTACGTCGTCGGTGTAGCACTCGCCCATCGCTTGCGCATCAAGCTGTGCAAACGCTTGGTAAAAACGCGTGATTAACGCTTGATGGTCTTGGCTCATGGCTGGGTCCGTGCAGGTAGGAATCTGTGCACGATAATCTGCAATGAGCCGAAACACTACGGGCTTTGAATTTTCTCGCTCTGCACGTTGACGTATAGCGCGCGCCCGGCCCCCAGGCCCGCGACGATGGCACACAGGCCAATCACGGCAAAAATCCAGCCCAGTGCATCCCAACCACCGGTCACTTCATGCACCACGCCCACTGCCAGCGGGCCCAGTGACGCCAGGGTGTAACCCACGCCCTGGGCCATGCCCGAGAGGTTGGCGGCGACGTGCGAGTCGCGAGAGCGCAGCACAATCAGGGTCAACGCCAGGCTGAACGTCCCACCCTGCCCCAGGCCCAGCACAACAGCCCAACTCCACAAGCTGTCCATCGGCGCATACAGACAGCCAAACAGCCCGGCCAGGGTCAGGCCCATGACCAGCACGATCGCCAGACGCTGATCCTTGCCCCGCGTCGCCAGCCAGGGCGCTGTCAGTGCCGTGGCCAACTGCACGATCACTGAACCTGACATCACCAGACCGGCATCGGTCGGGGTCAGCCCACGGCCGATCAGAATCGATGGCAACCAACCAAACACGATGTAGGACAACGACGATTGCAGGCCCATGTAGAGCGTCACTTGCCATGCCAGCGGATCGCGTAAAAGCCCCTGCACCCGGTAAGCCACGTTGTGCGCGCCTTGTCGCTTACCCACCTGCGGCAACCAGAAAATGGCCGCCAACAAGGCCGGCAAGGCCCAAAAGCCCAGACCCATTGCCCAGCTGTCGCCCATGTAATGACTCAGCGGCACCGTTGCCCCGGCCGCCAGTGCTGCGCCGAGGCACAACGCCATGGTGTAAACACCGGTCATGGTCCCGGCATGCCCGGCAAAATCGCGTTTGATAATCCCCGGCAGCAATACGCCGATCACACCGATACTGGCGCCAGCCAGAATGCTCCCGGCAAACAGCCCGACCTCACCCAGGCAACTGCGCAGCACGATCCCGCCGCCCAACGTCAGAAGAATCCCGAGCACCACCCGCTCAGTGCCAAAACGCCGCGCCAGAATCGGCGCCAAGGGCGCAAATACGCCCAGACACAGCACGGGCAAAGTGGTCAATAAACCGGCCTGCGCGGCCGACAAGCCCAGGCTGTCCGACACAACACCCAGCAAGGGCGCCACGCTCGACAGCGCCGGGCGCAAATTCAGCGCCACCAGCACCAGCCCCAAGAGCAACAACCACGGGCGCAGCACCACGGGTGGCGTCTGTTGCAGTTGCTCGTCATCAACTTCGGCGTCGATCAGTAATTCTTCCAGTTCATCCAGATGACGAACGGCTTCGCTGCTGGCTGACGAGGGATGGTTCATGGCCTTCTCCGGTTCAGGGTTCATTGATCAACGTCCGGCAAAGCGCCATAGCCCGTTGTGGGTCTTGTTGTTTGACGGCCTCCAAGAGTTCGACATGCAGGTCGAACACCGATTGGCGGCGCGGGTAAATATCCAGCGTCTTGCGCAACTGACTGGAAACAATGCTTGAGGTGTAGCGGTACAACTCCGTCAACGCCGGGTTATGCGCGGCATCGATCACATGCTGATGGAACTGCAAGTCACAGCAAATGTAGGTGTCGAGTTCGCCGTGATAGTGCTGGCCACTGAGATCGAGCGCTTGCTGCATCAGCCGCAAGTCCTCATCTGTACGGCGTACGGCCGCAAGGCCAACGGCCTCAACTTCAAGGATGTGGCGCATCTCGCGTACCTGGTCCATCGAACAGGCCGACAACGTGCGCAAGGTGTCCATGGGATCGACACGCCCGCGCAAATAACTGCCGTCGCCCTGGCGGATCTCAATCAGCCCGGCAAAGGCCAGCACGCGCATGGCTTCGCGCACCGTATTGCGGCTTATGCCCAACTCCGCCGCCAATTCCGGCTCCGTCGGCAAACGCTGACCAACCTCCCAGGCGCCGTTGTTAATTCGCGTGCGCAGTTGTTCAAGAGCCTGATCAACCAGGGAGCGCTTTATCAGTGGAGAAGCGTCTGTCATGGAATCCGTCCTTTCATCCAATCATAGGATGAATTTTCCTACATGCTAGTCAGCGCCTTCCACAAGAGCAATCAACTACAGATTAAAGGGCCGCTTAATTTGAACATTAATCGTTGAATTAAAAACCCTTAAAGGGTAGTTTTGAGCGCATCGAGGCACTCTCTTATCAAACATAAAATAAGTAATTGATTCTAAAGACTCTGTAGGAGCGAGCTTGCTCGCGATCTTTTGATCTTGATCTAAGAGCGCCCCCTCACCACGCCTCTCCCGAAGGAGAGGGAACCGATTGGGGGATGCTGAAGATTCTCGGTGGCCTGTTTGCTGCGCGACAGCGCGGCGTCGAAGACGGGGCGGCCCCTCTTATACAAATCAATGTCGACTTACGCAGACCCCAAAGTCTGGCAAGACGTCTACCACGCTCAAGCCTACGGCTTGGCCCTGTATATCAAGGTGACCTATCGTCCCGGCGGAGGGCCGCCCGTCATTGCCTTCAAGGAAAAAGACTGATGAGCAAGCATGATTGCTACACCTGTGGCGCACCCAACGCGATGCACCCGTTCAAGGGCCGCGATTTCACAGTGACGTTCAAACAATTAACCCGCCACGTGCCCAATCTGGCAGGCGAGCAATGCAGTGAATGTGCTGAGGTCGAGTTCAATGCGCCCAGCGCAGAGCGTTATGCCCAGGCAGGTGATGAACTGATCGAGGATGCCAAGCGGGTCGTGGCAGACGAGATGAAACGTATCCGCCGTAAATTGCACTTCACCCAAAAAAGCGCGGTGCAGTTACTGTCCGGCGGCGGCCACAATGCCTTCAGCCGCTATGAACGGGCCGAAGTCGAGCCGCCCAAACCGCTGTTTGTGTTGATGCGCCTGCTCGATCGCCACCCGGAACTGGTCAAGGAGCTGCACGCGATCTACGAATGCGCGGATATCAATGCGCTGTTGGAGCAAAAGCAGCAACAGCGCGAAAAAACACGTTAACCCCTCGGTCGCCGCGTTTGCATCAATGCAGAATTTGATTCAGGAACAGTTTGGTCCGGTCGTTCTGCGGGTTGTCGAAGAAGTCATTCGGCGCGGCCTGCTCGACGATTTCCCCCTTGTCCATAAAGATCACCCGATTGGCCACAGTCCGGGCAAAGCCCATTTCGTGGGTCACACAGAGCATGGTCATGCCGTCTTCGGCCAGGCCGATCATGGTGTCGAGTACTTCCTTGACCATTTCCGGGTCGAGCGCTGAAGTCGGTTCGTCGAACAACATGATTTTGGGCTTCATGCACAGCGCACGGGCAATCGCCACCCGCTGCTGCTGACCACCGGACAACTGCCCCGGAAACTTGTGGGCCTGCTCCGGAATACGCACGCGCTGCAAGTAATGCATGGCAATTTCTTCGGCCTGGCGCTTGGGCATTTTGCGCACCCACATCGGCGCCAACGTGCAGTTTTGCAGGATGGTCAGATGCGGGAACAAGTTGAAGTGCTGGAACACCATGCCGACTTCACGGCGCACGGTTTCGATCTGCTTGATGTCGTTGGTCAGCTCAACTCCATCCACCACAATGCGCCCTTGCTGGTGTTCTTCAAGGCGATTGAGGCAGCGAATGGTGGTCGACTTGCCCGAACCCGAAGGCCCGCACAACACGATTCGTTCACCCGGCTGCACGTTCAGGTTAATGTCTTTGAGCACGTGAAACTGGCCGTACCACTTGTTAACGTCCTGCATCTGAATAATGCCTTCAGGGCTAGCAGGCTTTTTAATTGCTTCACTCATATCCAACTCCTACTAACGCTTGTGGCCAGTGTCCAGCTTGCGCTCCAGATGTATGGAGTAGCGGGACATACCGAAACAGAAAATCCAGAACACCAGGGCGGCAAACACATAACCCTCGGTCGCCATACCCAGCCAGGTCGGGTCGGCGGCGGCTTGTTTGACGCTATTGAGCAGGTCAAACAGGCCGATGATGATCACCAGGCTGGTGTCCTTGAACAGGGCAATAAAGGTGTTCACGATGCCGGGAATGACTAGCTTCAGGGCTTGCGGCAAGATCACCAGGCCCATGCTGCGCCAATAACCCAGGCCCATGGCTGCCGACGCTTCGTACTGACCTTTGGGAATGGCCTGCAGGCCGCCGCGCACCACTTCGGCCACGTACGCCGACTGGAACAGGATCACCCCGATCAGCGCCCGCAGCAGCTTGTCGAAGTTCATGCCTTCAGGCAGAAACAACGGCAGCATCACCGACGACATGAACAGCACGGTGATCAACGGCACGCCACGCCAGAACTCGATGAACGTCACGCACACCACGCGAATCGCCGGCATGTCCGAGCGACGGCCCAACGCCAGTAAAATGCCCAATGGCAGTGCCCCGGCAATGCCCACGGTGGCAATTACCAGCGTAAGCATCAGACCGCCCCATTGGCTGGTGGCAACGGCGGTCAGGCCCCAATGCCCACCGTGCAGCAGGCTGTAGGCGAGGATCGGGTAGATCACCAAAAAGCTCAGCCCGTAAACCGCCTTGTGCTTGAAGCGCGAAATAAACAACGGCGCAGCACCAAAGATGGCCAACAACACCGTCGTATCGACGCGCCAGCGCAGTGCCGAGGGGTAATAGCCATACATGAACTGGCTAAAACGCTGCTCGATAAACACCCAGCAGGCACCGCTTTTGGTGCAATCAGCCCGGGCCGTGCCCACCCAATTGGCGTCAAAGAGCGTCCAGCTCAGCAACGGCGGCACGATCAACCAGACCAGGTAGAGCGCAAACAGCGTAAGCAAGGTGTTGAGCCAACTGGAAAACAGGTTCGCCCGTGCCCAGGCAACCACGCCAATCCGGTTGCCCGGTGGCGGCATATCAGGTTTGAAAACATGCGTCGTCATGGTCGCGCCCTCACCGTTCGATCAGCGCAATGCGCGTGTTGTACCAGTTCATCAGGAGCGAAATGCTGATGCTGATCGCCAGATAAACGCTCATGGTGATGGCAATCACTTCAATCGCTTGCCCGGTCTGGTTCAGCACCGTACCGGCAAACAGCGAAACCATTTCCGGGTAGCCGATACCTGCCGCCAACGATGAGTTTTTCACCAGGTTGAGGTATTGACTGGTCAGCGGCGGAATGATCACTCGCAGCGCCTGCGGGATGATCACCTTGCGCAGCGTCGGCCCTGGGCGCAGGCCCAGCGAGGCCGCGGCTTCAGTCTGGCCATGGCTGACCGACTTGATGCCCGAACGCACGATCTCGGCAATAAAGGCTGCGGTGTACACCGTGAGGGCGATGGTCAGCGCCAACAGTTCCGGGATCAGCACCCAGCCACCAACAAAGTTGAAGCCCTTGAGCTCGGGCATTTCCCAATGCACTGGCGCACCGACTACCAGCGCGCACAGCCCTGGAATCACCAGCAACAGGCCCAACGCGGCCCAGAAGGTGTGAAACGCAACACCGGTGGCTTCAAAGCGTTTTTTCGCCCAGCGCACCGTCATCACCACCGCCACAATCGCCAGCAGCACACTGATCACAAACGGCCAGAATGCGGGTGTTGCAATGGCGGCCGGCATGTTCAGGCCACGGCTGCTCATGTAAAACGTGTCGGCAAAATTGTGGCTGTTACGCGGCCCCGGCATGGTCAAAAAGACCGCGAAGTACCAGAACAGGATTTGTAGCAACGGCGGGATATTGCGAAAAACCTCGACGTAGACCGTCGCCAGCTTGTTGATCATCCAGTTCGGAGACAAACGCGCGACGCCGACAATAAAGCCCAGAATGGTCGCCAGGACCACGCCGATCACCGACACCAGCAGCGTATTCAGCAAGCCGATCACAAAGACCCGGGCGTAGCTGTCGGACTCGGTGTAATCAATTAAATGCTGCGCAATACCAAACCCGGCACTGCGTTCCAAAAAGTCGAAACCCGAGGTAATCCCCCGGTGTTGCAGGTTGGTCTGAGTGTTGTTGAACAAGTACCAACCCATGAAGACCACCAGCGCGACGGTGATGATCTGAAATACCCACGCACGCACACGTGGATCGCCAAGGCTAAGCCTGGGCTTGGGTGCGCCGACTTTTGTCTGCATGAAATGCCCCAGTAAAAAATGGATCAAAAACAGCACCCGGTGGTTGGCCCACCGGGTGACAGGGCTTATCAGCGCACAGGCGGTGCGTATTGAATGCCGCCGTTGTTCCACAAGGCGTTCAGCCCGCGGTCAATGGCCAGAGGGGTGCTTTTACCGAGGTTTTTCTCGAACACTTCGCCGTAGTTACCGACCTGGCTGACGATCTGTACAACCCAGTCCTTCGGCAGTTTCAGGTCTTTGCCATATTCGCCATCCGCACCCAGCAAACGGGCAACGTCCGGGTTTTTGGTCGACTTGGCTTCAGCCACGACGTTTTTAGAGGTGATGCCGGCTTCTTCAGCGTTGAGCATGGCAAACAGGGTCCAACGCACGATGCTGAACCAGTCTTCATCACCCTTGCGCACGACCGGGCCCAATGGCTCCTTGGAAATGGTTTCTGGCAAGACGATGTAGTCGTTCGGGTTGGCCAGCTTGCTGCGCTGTGCATACAGCTGGGATTTGTCCGAGGTCAGCACGTCGCAACGGCCGCTCTCGAGGGACTTGGCGCTCTCGTCAGAGGTATCGAAGGTGATCGGGGTGTATTTCAGGTTATTCGCCCGAAAGTAATCCGATACGTTGAGTTCAGTGGTGGTCCCGGCCTGAATGCAGATGGTCGCGCCGTCCAGCTCCTTGGCACTTTTCACGCCGAGCTTATTGTTGACCAAAAAGCCAACGCCGTCGTAATAGGTCACGCCGGTAAACAGCATGCCCATGCCCGCATCACGGGAACTGGTCCAGGTGGTGTTGCGCGACAGCACATCCACTTCGCCCGATTGCAGGGCAGTGAAGCGCTCCTTGGCGTTCAACTGGCTGAATTTGACCTTGGTGGCGTCGCCAAATACCGCAGCAGCGACGGCGCGGCAGACATCGGCATCGATCCCCAGAATCTTGCCGTCTTTGTCAGGCACCGAAAAACCCGGCAAACCGTCGCTGACACCACACTGCACGAAGCCTTTCTTTTTAACGCCATCCAGTGTTGCGCCGGCATGAGCGAAACCCGTGACACTCAACACCACAGCGGCGGTGGCCAGGGCCAGGGTGGATTTCAACTGCTTCATTCAAACCTCCAGTCTTGCTTTGTTGTGTTTGAACAAGACCCGCCGCCCCCTTGTGAGGCATTGTTGACCCGTGTTGGCTTTTTATGGGGCCAAGCGGCATAAGCCTTGAGCGATGGATATATCGCACTCGCCTTCAAACTGAAGCGCTCACTTGAGCCGTTGAATTCCTTGTCTAACTTCACCCGTCAGGAGTTTTGCTGCCCCACCCTCGCCTGTAGCCTGTTAGTGTTACCCGCGAAGATGCTTCAGCTAACGTCCCTGTGCTCATAGCAAGGCCCGTACCACTGTGGAGATTTATGCGTCTCGATATGTTTCTTTAGGTAAAACGTTCAAGCAGGCGACATCTTCTTTAAATTTGAATCGAACACGCACTCTTCTTGCGCACGCTTTTTGCGCGAGCGCCCAATAATGGAGCAGCCATGACCGAACCTTTGATCCTTCAACCGCAAAAGCCCGCAGACGCTTGTGTGATCTGGCTTCACGGCCTAGGTGCAGACCGCTACGACTTCCTCCCGGTGGCCGAAGCACTGCAAGAAACGCTGCTGACCACGCGGTTTGTTTTGCCACAGGCGCCGACCCGTGCAGTGACGATCAATGGCGGATATGCCATGCCCAGCTGGTACGACATCAAGGCCATGAGCCCGGCCCGTTCGATCAGTGAACAAGAACTGAACGAATCGGCGGACACTGTGGTTGCGCTGATCGAAGCACAGAAAAGTGCCGGAATAGACGCCAGCCGAATTTTCCTCGCCGGTTTTTCCCAAGGCGGCGCCGTGGTCTTCCATACCGCCTATCTAAAATGGCAGAGCGCATTGGGTGGCGTACTTGCCCTCTCCACCTATGCCCCAACCTTCAGTAATGAGATGGAACTGTCCGCCAGCCAGCAACGCACGCCGGCTTTGTGCCTGCATGGCCAATATGACGAGGTCGTCCAGAATTCCATGGGCCGTACCGCGTATGAACACTTGAAGCGTTTGGGTGTGAGCGTTACATGGCAGGAGTACCCGATGGGGCACGAAGTGTTACCAGAAGAAATTCGCGACATCGGTGCCTGGCTGACCGAGCGCCTGCGCTAAAAACGAAACATCCAGTCGTTTACTACGCCGAGCACGCGACTTGCATTACACTGCCCGGCGTACACTCCTTAACCAACTGATGAGATGACCGTGCTCAAAGCACTCAAAAAAATATTCGGCAAAAGCGAGGCTGAGCCGCTCGCGCCAGCGTCCATGACTCCCCCCAGCAGCCCCAGCCCGCGAACCGACGCGCAACAGCCTGGCCGTTCTGCACCTGCACCCGCCGCGGTGTCCACGCCCGCAGCCACGCCCGCACCTGAACCTGCGCGCGCAGAAAAACCCAAAGCGGCCAAACCACGGCGTACACCTGTGCCAAAGCCTGTGGTCATCCCGTGGAAACTCGAAGACTTCGTGGTTGAGCCACAAGAAGGCAAAACCCGCTTTCATGACTTCAAGCTCACTCCTGAACTGATGCACGCCATCCAGGACCTGGGTTTCCCATACTGCACGCCGATCCAGGCGCAAGTGCTGGGCTACACCTTGAGTGGCCGCGATGCCATTGGCCGCGCCCAGACCGGCACCGGCAAAACCGCAGCGTTTCTGGTCTCGATCATCAGCCAACTGACCCAGACCCCGCCGCCCAAAGAGCGTTACATGGGCGAGCCGCGCGCGCTGATCATTGCGCCGACCCGCGAACTGGTCGTGCAAATCGCTAAAGACGCCGCCGACCTGACCAAATACACCAACCTCAACGTCATGAGTTTCGTGGGCGGCATGGACTTCGACAAACAGCTCAAGCAGCTGGAAGCCCGTCACTGCGACATTCTGGTGGCCACACCGGGCCGTCTGCTGGACTTCAACCAGCGCGGCGAAGTGCACCTGGACATGGTTGAGGTCATGGTGCTCGATGAAGCTGACCGCATGCTCGACATGGGCTTCATCCCGCAAGTACGCCAGATCATTCGCCAGACGCCGCCGAAGGCTGAGCGTCAGACCTTGCTGTTCTCCGCGACCTTCACCGAAGACGTGATGAACCTGGCCAAACAGTGGACCACCGACCCTGCAATCGTTGAAATCGAAGCGCAGAACGTGGCCAACGAATTGGTTGAGCAACACGTGTACGCGGTGGCGGGTGCTGACAAATACAAACTGTTGTTCAACCTGGTGAACGACAACGGCTGGGAACGCGTGATCGTATTTGCCAACCGCAAAGACGAAGTGCGGCGCATCGAAGAACGCCTGGTGCGCGACGGCATCAATGCTGCGCAACTGTCCGGCGATGTGCCCCAGCACAAACGCATCAAGACCCTCGAAGGCTTTCGCGAAGGCAAAATCCGCGTGCTGGTGGCGACCGACGTCGCAGGTCGCGGCATCCACATCGACGGCATCAGCCACGTGATCAACTTCACCCTGCCCGAAGTGCCGGACGACTACGTGCATCGTATTGGCCGTACAGGTCGCGCGGGCGCGGCAGGTGTCTCTATCAGTTTTGCCGGTGAAGACGACTCGTACCAGTTGCCGTCCATCGAAGAAAAGCTGGGCCGCAAAATCAGTTGCGAAACACCGCCGACTGAACTGCTGCGCCCTGTGGTCAGAGCGGTGCGCAAGCCGCATGATCCGAGTGAAACGGCTTAAAACGTCAGCCCCGACGTTTGCATAGGGGGCGGGTTTTCGCGATCTTTTAAGCCAAAAGATCGCGAGGCGAGCTCGCTCCTACAGTGGTTTTTTAAGAATTTCGCACTGCGGACACACTGATTTGCCTTCGCTCAACGCCAGCATTTGCGTTGAAGGCGCTAGCGACACGCCCTGCATGGGCGCCACCTCCCCCGGCAACAACGGCACCGCAGGCAGGCCCGGCACGGGCAAACCGCCCAGCACTATCGGGCAACTGGCGTAGATGCCCGCCGCACCAATCAATACATGCTGCCCGCCCGCCATCAGAGTGATGTTGGCCCCGGCTTGCAGGACTACCCGCGCCCCGGCCTTGATATGCACTTGCATCCCTGCTTCAGCCACCAGCACGCCGCCCACCAGGGTGTGGCTGCTGACGGCCACGGCCAGGTGGTCGTTGGCGTTGAGCTGGACCTTGCGATCCAAACTGATGGTGCGCTGTTCTTGTGCTTTGAGCACCGAGACGCTGTTGCCGGTGACGGTTTCTTCGCGCTTGCCCTCGACCTGCAAGCGGCTGTCGTTTTTGATGTGTTGTTGCAGATCGCGCTGGGCGTGGAGGTAGATATGTTCCAGGCCTTTGCGGTCTTCGATGCGCAGTTCGTTGTAGCCGCTCCCGCCTGGAGTGCTGCGGCTGCGTAATACGCTTTGAGTTTTGTTGGCGGGCAGTGCGAGCGGGGTCGGGTTGAGGCTGTTGGCCAGGCAACCGTTGATGATGGGCTGGTCCGGGTCACCATTGAGGTAACCCACCAGCACTTCCATGCCCACGCGCGGGAGGGTCACCGCGCCGTGGTTGTCCCCCGCCCAACTCGACGAGACGCGCAGCCAGCAGCTGCTTTGATCGTCATCGATAGCGCTGCGGTCCCAATGAAATTTAACCCGGACCCGGCCGTACTCATCGCAATGGATCTCTTCCCCCACGGGCCCGGTGACGCGAGCCGTTTGGCTGCCGATCAGGCGCGGTTTGGGGAAGACAGTTTGCGGGCGGTAGGTCACCGCCTCTGGCGTCGCCTGGAAGGTGTTGCGATAGCCTTGGCTAAAGCCGCCTGCGTCAGCCTGCGCCGTGTTGGCGCCATACTCCTCCAGCACTTGGGGCTGCTTGCCTTCGTGCTGAACGCCAATCAACAGCCAGCCGCTGTTGAACGTCGCATTGGGGTGCCCGGTCATTGGCAATAAGTGCCCCGTGCACAGGCTCGGTTGATTGCTGCTGCCGCTGGCCTGGCAGTGGCCGGTTTGATGATGCTCAAGTGTGCGCTGGCTTTGCAGTTGGCCTTGGGCCGTTTCAGTGAAGCGACCCGGGTAGCTGTAGTTTTCGAGCACGCGCTCGTTACGTTCAACGCTGCTGCCTGCTTCCAGCGTGCGGCTGGCCTGCTGAAAGTCGTAATCGCGGCGAAACGTACGGTTGGTGTTGGCCTGCAAGCGCAACCCAAAGTGATCGATGGACGGCGCTGAGGCAACCATGCCCGCACCCTGGACGTAGGGCGTCGGTTGGCTGAGCGAGGCAAATGCTTGTTGTTTGTCGCCGAACACCAACTGATGGCCGTCTGGCGAATGCCGAAAGTGGTAGTGGAAGCCTTCTTCGAAACACAGGCGCTGAATAAAGCGCAAATCGGACTCGCCGTATTGCACGCAATAATCCCGTGGCGTGTAAGACGAGAACGAATTAAAGGTGTAGGCGTTGCCAAGAATGCCGTGCTCTTCGAGCAGGGTCTCGATGATCTGCTGCACGGTTAAATGCTGAAAAATTCGGTGGTTGGTGCGATGGGCCAGGTAGGCCAGTTGCGGTTCCAGTGTCAGACGGTAGTGCGTCAGCCGCGTACCGGGGCTGCTGCGACCCATGCTGGAAATATGCCCGTGGATCCCCTGCCCTTGGCCGTCAAACGCAAGAAACGCAGGCTGATGAAGCCATGCCTCGAGGTCCAGGTCAGCGCGTGCGCTGACCAGTTCAAGTTCAAAGGCATAAGGCGTGCTGATGGCTTCATTGCCCGTGAAGGCCAACACCTGAAGCTCATGGTCGGTGCCCTTGATGCTCAGGTTAAAACGGTTGTTACGGGCTGAAATGGCCATCCGTGAATCCTTCCCGACAGAGAGGCAGGCACGCTAACGGATGAACAGGAATCGACGCTGTAGGAGACTTCTGAAAGAAATAAAAGAAATCACGCTGTGTCCTGGCTGCGATATTTTGTTCCCGAAAAGATCGCAGCCTTCGTGCCTCGCCAGCTCCTACAATTCGGAGGATGAACGCTGCCAGCGCTTAGCGGCGGCGTCGTCGCTGGTCCGGCCTTCGACCCAGCGCGGGCCGTCGGCGGTGTGTTCTTTCTTCCAGAAGGGTGCGCGGGTTTTCAGGTAGTCCATCACGAACGCGCAGGCATCAAAGGCCGCCTGACGATGGGCGCTGGCCACGCCGACAAAAACGATGGGCTCACCCGGCTCCAGTGCCCCCACCCGGTGCAGCACTTCGAGGCTGAGCAGCGGCCAGCGCTGTTGCGCTTCGACCACGATGTTGGCCAAGGCCTTTTCGGTCATGCCGGGGTAATGCTCGAGAAACATCCCCGCTACATCGCGCCCGTCATTGAAGTCGCGCACGTACCCCACAAAACTCACCACCGCGCCCACACCCAGGTTGGCCGCGTGCAGTGCGTTGACTTCTGCGCCCGGATCAAAGGCAGCTGCTTGCACCCGAATGGCCATGGCTCAGCCTCCGGTCACGGGCGGGAAAAAAGCCACGGTGTCGCCGTCTGTCAGCGGCTCGTCGAGCTTGCACAGTTCTTCATTGCGCGCACACATCAGGTTGGCTTCGGCCAAGACCTGCCACGCATCGCCCTGTTGCAGCAGGTGCTGGCGCAATTGATCAACAGAGGTGAATTGGCCTTCGACTGAGACGTTGTCCAACCCCAGCGCTTCACGGTAGCGGGCAAAGAAATGCACGTGGAATGTCATGACGCGTCTGCCTGAAAGTGGCCGCTCTTGCCGCCGAGCTTTTCCAGCACGCGCACGTTTTCGATGGTCATGCCACGGTCAACCGCCTTGCACATGTCGTAAATAGTCAGGGCCGCCACGCTGGCAGCGGTGAGGGCTTCCATCTCAACCCCGGTCTGCCCGGACAGTTTGCAGCGCGCGACGATCAACACCGCGTCGGTGCCTTGGGCGCTGAGTTCAACCTTGACGCTGGTGAGCATCAACGGATGGCACAGCGGGATTAAATCCGAGGTTTTCTTCGCCGCTTGAATCCCGGCAATTCGCGCCACGGCGAACACGTCGCCTTTGGGGTGGCCGCCGTTGACGATCATGTCCAGGGTTTCAGCACGCATGCGTACCACGGCTTGTGCCACCGCCTCACGGGACGTCACCGCTTTATCGGTGACATCAACCATATTGGCGCGGCCTTGGGCATCTAAATGAGTCAGCACAGGGAGTTCTCCAGACAAGAGCTGCCAGTGTAAGCCCGAGGTTGCGTTTTGCCCACGTATGCGAGGGCCATCGACCTCGCGAATACCGCGCATCCGAACATCGAATTGGCCGCCTGGCGGGTTTGCACGTACAACATGCACATCGTTCAGAGAGGTCAAATCCATGCCATTTTTTATAGCCATTGCCCTGAGTTTACTGGCCGGCGCCGCTGTGCCGATGCAAGCCGGCAGCAACGCCCGACTCGGTGCCGTGCTCGGTCACCCGTTCTGGGCCACGGTCATTTCCCTGATGGTCAGCGGCGCCGCAATCGCCGTGGTGATGCTGCTGGTCAAAGTGCCCCGCCCCAACCTTGGCGCACTGCTGGGCGGCCCTTGGTGGATGTGGCTCGGAGGCCTGGCCGGGGTTTTTTACATCACCGTGGCGCTGATTACCGTGCCGCGCCTGGGCGCGCTCAACTTCATCATGGCGGTGGTGGTGGGCCAGTTGATCATCTCGCTGGCGATTGATTACTTCGGCTTGCTTGGGCTACCAAAAAACACCCCCAGTCTGCAAAAACTGTTGGGTGTGAGTGTGGTGCTGGCCGGATTTTTGATCGCTTCGCGCGGCTGATTATGGGTAGGAGGGGCCGCCCCGTCTTCGACGCCGCGCTGTCGCGCAGCAAACAGGCTACCGAGAATCTTCAGCATCCCCCAATCGGTTCCCTCTCCTTCGGGAGTGTATGGACCGGGGACATAGCGAACACAATGTTCGGA
>NZ_JBEOPQ010000059.1:0-30153 GCF_040310285.1 Pseudomonas sp. HY2-MNA-CIBAN-0224
AGCTTGCTCGCGATCTTTTAAAGATCAAAAGATCGCGAGCAAGCTCGCTCCTACAAGGGATTAGAGAGGAGTTTCAAGGTGATTTTGATTGAACACATTCTGGGCAATGCCAAGAAAGACCCGGCCTGGAAGCAAAAACTGCAAGGCGCCAACATTGATGTGCTGATCCTCGATCAGCGTGAAGCGCAAAAAAGCCGCTGCCGCCGCACCAGCGTCGGCGGGCTTGACCTCGGGATCTCGCTGGACCGCAACGTGGTGCTGGCTGACGGCGACGTACTGATGTGGGATGAGCCCACCCGGCATGCCGTGGTGGTGCAGCTCAACCTGCGCGACGTGATGGTCATTGATTTGAGAGAACTCAAGCAGCAACCCCTGGACGTGCTGATCAAGACCAGCTTCGAACTCGGGCATGCCCTGGGCAACCAGCACTGGAAGGCCGTGACCAAAAACAACGAGGTGTACATCCCGCTCACAGTGGAAACCAAGATGATGGATTCGGTGATGCGCACCCATGGCTTTGAGCACCTGCCCTACGCCTTTGTCAGCGGTGCCGCCGTGCTGCCCAACCTCACCCCTTCTGAAGCGCGCCTGCTGTTTGGCGGCGCCGAAGAAACCGCCACCCACGTTCATGTGGCCAGCCCCCAGGACAAACTGGAAGCCGCCGCCCTGCAGATCAAAGGCCAATACCTGCATGACCCGCACAGCCATAGCCATGACAACGGCCTGACGTTTCACAGCCATGACGCTAAGCACTAAACCCGGCATAAGGCGCTTTGGATGAACGCATCAGACCTGATTCGCATCATGCAGTTTGGCGACTCGGTATTGCCCGTCGGCGCCTTTTCGTTCTCGAACGGCGTGGAATCGGCGATTCAGACCGGCATCGTGCACGATGTCGACAGCCTCAAGGGGTTTGTCCTCACCGCCCTCAAACAGGCCGCCAGTTGTGACGGCATGGGCGTAGTCGCGGCGCACCGCGCCGCCGTGGCCGATGACCGTGACGCGATCCTGCGCGCCGACTGGGCGGTGAACAACCGCAAGCTCAATGAAGAAAGCCGGTTGATGGCCACCCGCATGGGCAAAAAACTCGCCGAAATGTCGATCCATGTGGTGGAAAAACCACTGGTGCGCTGGTGGCTCGAAAACATCAAGGCCGGACATGCCGCCGGCACCTACCCCGTCACCCAGGCCGTGGTCATGTCGACCCAGGGCATCGGTGCCCGAGAAGTGGTGGTGATGCACCAGTACGGGGTGGCCATGACCATCCTCAGCGCGGCCATGCGCCTGATGCGGGTCACCCACCTCGACACCCAGCGCATTTTGTTTGAACTGAACCATGACATCGAAACCTTCTGCGACATCGCAGAAATCGGCGACATCGAGCAAATGTCGTCGTATGTACCCATCGTCGACGTACTGGCGGCAGTCCACGTCAAAGCCCATGTGCGTTTGTTCATGAACTGAATCCGTTGCACTTTCCAAGGAAGAGCCTGTGAAAAAGATTACCCGTATTGGTATTGGCGGCCCGGTCGGCTCCGGCAAAACCGCCGTCATTGAAGTGATCACCCCGATCCTGATCCAGCGTGGCTACAAACCGCTGATCATCACCAACGACATCGTCACCACCGAAGACGCCAAACAGGTCAAGCGCACGCTCAAGGGCATCCTCGACGAAGACAAGATACTTGGCGTTGAAACCGGCGCCTGCCCGCACACGGCGGTGCGTGAGGACCCGAGCATGAACATCGCCGCGGTCGAAGAGATGGAAGAGAAGTTCCCGAACAGCGACCTGATCATGATCGAGAGCGGCGGCGATAACCTGACCCTGACCTTCAGCCCCGCCCTGGCCGACTTTTATATCTACGTGATCGACGTCGCCGAAGGCGAGAAAATCCCCCGCAAGAACGGCCCCGGCCTGGTGCAAGCGGACATTCTGATCATCAACAAGATCGACCTGGCGCCTTACGTGGGGGCGAGCCTGGAGGTCATGGAAAGCGACACCCAAGTGGTGCGCAGTGGCCGCCCTTACATCCTCACCAACTGCAAAACCGGGCATGGCATTGAAGCGCTGGTGGACATGATCGAACACATGTTCCTGTTCGCCCACAAACCCTCTGCCCCGACGACCAAGGCTGAGGTTACGGCATGACCGCGCAGAGCCAGATCGTGAACAACCCTTCACGGCTTCGTGCTCATTCACTCGGCTACGACGCCCCGGAACTCGCGCCGTACCAGGACGAACCCGTGCAGATGCACAGCGGCGCCGTCGGCAAAAGCGGCTACCTGCGCCTGGGCTTTGAGCAACGCGGCAAGCGCAGCGTGCTGGCGGACGTGGAGCGGCGCGTGCCGTCATTGGTGCAACGGGCCTTGTACTGGGACGAAGCACTGCCGCAACTGCCCTGCGTGACCATGATCTCGACCTCGGGTTGCGTGCTCCAGGGCGACCGTCTGGCCACCGATGTGAGCGTAGGCGTGGGCGCCTGCGGGCATGTCACCACCCAGTCGGCGACCAAAGTGCATTCCATGAACGCCAACTACGCCACGCAGGTTCAGCACCTGCGAATTGAAGAAAACGGCTACCTGGAGTTTATGCCCGACCCGCTGATCCCTCATCGCGATGCGCGGTTTATCACTGACACGCGCATCAGTATCCACCCGACGGCAACGGCCCTTTACTGCGAGACCTTGATGTCGGGGCGCAAGTATCACCATGTCGATGAGCGTTTCGGCTTTGATGTGTATTCCTCCCGGGTGTCCGCCGAAACCCTTGAGGGCAAGGAGCTGTTTGTCGAGAAATACGTGCTGGAGCCGAAAAAGCAGAGCCTGGACGCCGTCGGTGTCATGCAAACCTTTGACGTGTTCGCCAACGTGGTGTTGCTCACGCCCCAGGAACATCACGAGCGCATTGTCGAGCGCATCCCGGCCGTATTTGACAGGCAGGCGGGGCTGGCCAGCGGTGTCACACGTTTGCCCAATCAGTGCGGCTTAATCTTCAAAGTACTGGGCAATGACAGCGGCACCGTGAAAGCGCAAATCCGCGCGTTCTGGGCCGTCGCCCGTGAAGAGATCCTGGGCGTGACCTTGCCACCGCCCTTTTTGTGGAAGTAAACGCCGTTGACGGGAGTAGGTGAACACGGCTCCCAGCGGGGTTCGATGGAGACAGTCACTATGCACGCGGCGTTATCCAAGTGGTCGCAACTGGCAAACGGCAACACACTGCTGGGGTTTATTGACGTCACCCTGCGCGGCTGCGCGCAGGTGATGTTCCAGAACAACCCGCTGACCGGCTTGCTGTTTTTTGCCGCGATTTTTGTCGGGGCCTTTGCCGAAGGCAATCCGGCGGTCGCATTTGGCAGCGTGCTGGGCACCGTCGCGGCCACGTTTACCGGCATGCACCTCAAGGACCAGACGTCATGGAAAGCCGGTCTGTTCGGCTACAACGGCTGCCTGGTGGGCGTTGGCTTGCCGACGTTTCTGGAGGTCACGCCCATCGTCTGGCTGTGCATCATCCTCGGCGGCGTCATCTCGGTAATCGTCACCATCTGCATTGCCGACATTCTGAAAACCTGGAAAGTCGCGGCCCTGACGGCGCCCTTCGTTCTGGTGACCTGGACCATGCTGTTGGCCAGCTATGCCTTTGGCGGCCTGAACAGCCACGCACTGCCCCTGCCCAACCTGCCCCACGATCTGGTCGCGCACACGCCAGACCTGCTCGACGGCATCGACGTGTTCCATGCCACGTTCTACGGCATCTCCGAAGTGTTTCTGATTAGCACGGTAGTCAGCAGTTTATTATTTTTGGCCGGTCTGGCAGTGTCTTCGTTGTGGGCAGCGCTTTTTGGACTGGTGGGTTCATTACTGGCGGTGCTGGTGGCAACCCTGTTGCAGGGCGAGCAGTCAGCCATCAATAACGGCTTGTATGCGTTCAGTGCCGTGCTGACCGCCATCGCCCTGGGCTCAACCTTCAACAAGCCGCGCTTGCGGGTCCTGATCTACACGCTGATCGGTGTAATTTTCACTGTATTTGTGCAGGGTGCTTTGAATACTGTGTTGGCCCCTGTGGGCATCCCGACCCTGACCATGCCTTTTGTGCTCGCGTCGTGGTTATTTCTGGTGCCGAACAAGGACGTAATGCCCTCTCATCGTCAATAAGTGCAGTGTTTTGAGGAACAACAATGACCGCTATCGCTCACCCTTCCAGCCGTTCTGACACCAGCGATACCACAAGGCGGGCCATTTATTTACTGGTGGGCCTGGTGGTCGCCAACCTGCTCGCCTGGGCCTGGGCGTTTATCGAGTTCGGCAGCAACCCGGTACTGATGGGCACCGCGTTGCTGGCCTACGGCTTCGGGTTGCGCCATGCGGTGGATGCTGACCACATCGCGGCCATTGATAACGTCACGCGCAAATTGATGCAGCAAGGCAAGCGACCGATTGCCGTCGGTACGTGGTTCTCCCTCGGGCACTCGACCATTGTGGTGCTCGCCTCCTTTGCCATCGCCGCCACCGCCATGGCCTTCAAGGACGATATGGAGTGGTTCCATGAAACCGGCGGTTTGATCGGCACCCTGGTGTCTTCGGTGTTCCTGCTGCTGTTCGGCGTGCTCAACCTGGTGATCCTGCTGTCGGTGTACAAAAAGTTCAAACAGGTCAAGGCGGGCCACACCTTGCCCGCCGAAGAACTGGACCTGTTGGTGGTCAACAAGGGCGGGCTGATGGCACGCATCTTTGGCCGCCTGTTCAACCTGATCAATAAAAGCTGGCACATGTACCCGGTGGGGTTCCTGTTCGGCCTTGGCTTTGACACCGCCACCGAAGTCGGGCTGCTGGGTATCAGCGCCACCAGCGCCTCACAAGGCATCAACCTGTGGTCAATCATGGTGTTCCCGGTGCTGTTTGCCGCCGGTATGGCGCTGATCGACTCGCTCGACAACTTCGTGATGATCGGCGCCTATGGCTGGGCCTTCTCCAAGCCCGTGCGCAAGCTCTACTACAACATCACCATCACCGCCGCATCGGTGTTTGTCGCGTTGTTTATCGGCGGCGTCGAAGCGCTGGGCCTGATCGCTGACAAGCTGGAACTGAGCGGAGAAGTATGGGCGCCGATTGCGGCGCTTAACGACAACTTTGGAGGAATTGGCTACTGGATCATCGCCCTGTTCGTGCTCTGCTGGCTGATCTCGGGGCTCAACTACTACTTGCGAGGCTATGACCGACTGGGTGCCAGCGTCTAAGAGCACTTGTTAAACTGCGCGAAGCCAGAAAGGTCAGGTGCATTAACCTGACCTACACTCTTGAAACCGCTAAATAGACACGTCGTAGGAATTATGACTTTATTACAGGAAGTTAAATCGCGACTCTCGTTTGCGTATGGGGTGGCCTTGGTGGCTGCCATCAATGGGATGGCCCTGATTCTGCCGGTGCTGCAACGCGGCATCGCCCACTCTGATGCGGCGGGCGGTGTCTTTAACTCGTGGAAGGACGCCTTAAGCTTTTTGGCCTTGCTGGAAATCCCCGGATTTGTCGTCGGGTTTTTGCTGGTGCTAATGTCGATCGGCCTGTTGCTCAAGTCACGTATCAGTTGGTTTTTTTCACTGCTGTTATTGATCGCCACGGTCTGCGTCGATTTTTTCATCGTGAAAAAACCCAACGGCGTGGCCTACTACTCGTTGTTCACCATTGCCTTGCTGATTTTTTACTGGCGCCGCTTTGATCACCACAGCCTGGCCACCGGCAGCTTCTTTGCGATCGTCAGTATCGCCTCGCTGATTGTCTACAGCACCCTGGGCACGCTGTACCTGGGCGATCAGTTCACCCCCGAGGTCAACGACCTGCCTTCGGCGTTCTATTTCTCCATTGTGGTGATGTCGACCGTCGGTTTTGGCGACATCGTGCCGCACAGCACCGATGCCCGGCTCTTCACCGTGACGGTGATTATTCTGGGGATCACCATCTTCGCGGTGTCGGTGGCATCGATTGCCGGACCTCTGATCAGCAACAACATTCAACGCATTGTCAAAGGCAGGATTACCCACATGGCCCGCAAAAATCACTACATTCTGGTTGGCACTGGCTCACTGGCGCAAAACGTCTATTCCGGCCTGATTGATCGTGGCGAGCACGTCACCGTCATCAATGCCCCAGGCACCCAGCACGAGTTACCGGAAACCGCAGACGTCATCGAGGGTGACCCGTCTTCAACCGCGACCCTCAAACTGGCCGGTGCCGACGAGGCCAAATACATCGTCACCTTGCGTGAAAACGATGCAGAGAATGTGTTCACCATTCTGGCCGCCAAGGAAGTGGCCGGTGACACCACCAAAATCATCGCGCTGGTCAACGAAACCGAGAATATCCCCAAAGTCAAACGTGTGGCCCCGAACATGGTGCTGTCCTTGCCGTTGCTGGGCAGTGAACTGCTGGTGCGCACCCTGCAGGGCGATCAGATCGACAATAACCTGATCACCGAAATCTTCTTCGGCAAGCGCTCGTCGCTGTAACCAACCGCCCTTTCGAGCAGCCCGCAATGGCCTGGAACAAGGCCATTGAGGTGCCCCTCGCCCTGCCCGCGTAAAACTTAAAACCTGTCCTACACTCCCCCGAACCTCATAACGGACATGTGGTAGGTGGGAACCATGGCTTTATTACAGGAAGTTAAATCGCGACTCAGTTTTGCCTATGGCGTCGCACTGCTGGTGGCTATCAATGGCTGTGCGATGGTCCTGCCCGTGTTGCTGCGCTGGCTCACTCAGGCCGAAGCTGCGGGCAGCTCGTTTCATTCATGGAAAGAAGCCCTGGGCTTTTTCGCCTTGCTGGAAATCCCCGTGGTCATCACAGGCTGCGTGCTTGTACTGATGTCATTCGGGCTGCTGATCAAGTCGCGGATCAGTTGGTTCTTTGCCCTGCTGTTACTCCTGGCAGCGGTCTGCATCGACTTTTTCATAGAGAAAAAGCCCAACAACGTCACTTACCTTTCGTTAGTCAGCATCGCCGTGCTGTTTTATTACTGGCGACGGTTTGACCATTACAGCCTGGCCACCGGCAGCTTTTTTGCGATCGTCAGCCTGGCCTCGCTGACCGTTTACAGCACGCTGGGCACGCTGTACCTGGGGGAGCAGTTCGCACCGCCAGTCACCGACCTGACCACGGCGTTCTATTTCGCGCTTGAGGTCATGACCACCGTAGCCTTTGGCGACATCCTCCCGCACTCCACCGTGTCCCGGTATTTTTGCCTGACGGTGATTGTGCTGGGCATCACCCTGTTTGCCATTTCCCTGGCGTCTATCGTAGGGCCGCTGATCAGCAACAATATCCAGCGCATCATTAAAGGCCGGATGACCCACATGGCGCGCAAAAAGCACTACATCCTGGTGGGCGCCAGTTCATTGGCCCACAACGTCTACAAAGGCCTGACGGCACGTGGCGAGCATGTCACGGTGATCTGCACTCCGGGCAGCCAGCACGAGTTGCCAGACAAAGCCGACATCCTCGAGGGGGACCCGTCGGCCACCGCGACCCTCAAACTGGCGGACGCCGGTGCAGCCAAGTACATCGTCACCCTGTCGGACAGCGATGCACAAAACGTATTTACCATTTTGGCGGCCAAGGAAGTAGCCGGCGATAACACCAAGATCATTGCGCTGGTCAACGACACTCAGAACATCTCCAAGGTCAAACGCGTGAACCCGACCTTATTGCTGTCACTGCCGCTGCTGGGCAGTGAGTTGCTGATACGCACCTTGCAAGGTGACACCATCAACAACGACCTGATCACTGAAATGTTTTTCGGCAAGCGCACGTCTCTGGCGTAAAACGTGTGCTCAATAAAGAGTAAAGCGAGGCGGCGACACCCATCACCGCCTCGCTCTGCAAGCGGATCAAAGCTTCTTCAGGGTTTCCTGAGTGATGGCCTCAAGACCGTCTTCAGTAATCTTCTTCCAGTCCGAGTCGGTCACCACCTTGACGTTCTCGGTGACCAGGGTTTTCACGCTGTACTCAGGCGCGCCTGCGGGTTTGATCTGCAACAGGGACTGATTGCGTACGCCCTTGTCCAGCACCCCGTCGACGCCAGACCATGACCAGAACTCCAAGATGCGCACCTGCACCTTGCGCACATCGCCGCCCGTTGGCGTGCTCACCACCTCATACCCGGCCTGGCGATAAGCGCTGGCCACCGCATCACTCACCAACCCGGCCACCGTGCGGCCTTTGGGCAGCAGCACATCGCCAATGGCCCAGTTGAAGTTGTTGCGTTTACGCGCAATCGCCCGTTCGGTAATCGACTTGTCGTCGATCTCGCCGTGCTTCAGGGAAGGGATATCGAAACTGTCTGGCTTGACCTGGAAAACCCGCTCATCAACGGCACTGACAAACACCTTCTTGCCATTGCTCGGAGCAGGCGTTTGAGTATTGCCCGGCGGCAAAACATCCACGTCCACCTCTGCCCGGTTGGTGGCGCAACCGGCCAGCAATACCAACGCTACAACGCCCAAAAATCTGCGAACCATCTTCATTACTCCCTTTCTTTATGTGCCTTCATTGGCACGGCCAAAAACTGGCCAAAAGGGAGTGTAGAAGACCGAACGCAGTTGGGCGTTATTGACTCAGGCTTTGGCCGCCATGGCGGTCACTTCCACGCGCATGCCTTCTACCGCCAGAGCGGCCACGCCAACAGCAGCACGCACCGGCCACGGCTTGGCGAAAAAGCGTTTGTAGACTTCGTTGAACGCCGCGCGGTCGGCCATATCAGTCAGGTAAATCGTCAGGTGCAACACCCGGTCCATCGAACTGCCAGCCTTTTCCAGGGCAACCTTGAGCGCCTGCAACGTGCACTCGCTTTGCTCAGTGATCCCGCCCAGCTCCAAGCTGCCGTCAGCACGGGTCGGGATCTGCGTGGAGACCAGAATCCCGGCAAAACCGGCAACATCGGAAGAGATGGAATCGGCGTCTGGATCAGGGGTGAAGGTAATGTCTTGGTGGGCCATGTGAGTCTCTGGGTCAGGGTGAATAAAAATCTTCAGGTCTTGCTCATGCCCAGGCAATTCAGGCCTTGGGCAGTCAGTCGGTATTTCTGTACCGGGCTGCGCGGCGAAAGCGGATCCGTCATTTCAACGAGCCCGGCGGTCAACGCAGGTGACAAATAGTTGCTGCGAAAGGTTGCCCGATGAGTCAGCCCCAACAGAGGCATCAACTCAGCCGTTTTCAACCCCGTGCTGCCTTTTAATGCGTCAAGCAAGCGGATTACATGACGGCTTACTTGATCGGTTACTTGGTCGGTTACTTGGTCGGTCTGTTCTGCATTCAACAAGGCCTGCTGCAAGGCTTGCAGCATAAACTCCACAAAGGGTGTGGCCTGCGCTTGTTGATCGGCAGCCAGCAGCGCGGCGTAATAAGCCTCTTGCTGTTCGCAAATCACGCTTTCCACCGGCAGCCAGGCCAACACCGGGCGCCATTGACTGAGGATCAGTGTTTGCCATAAACGGCCCATACGACCGTTGCCATCAGCGAACGGATGAATAAATTCAAACTCGTAATGAAAGACGCAACTGGCGATCAAGGGGTGAAGCTCCGTCACCGCAAGCCAGGCCAGCAGATCATCAATGAGTGTTGCCACCCGACTCGGCGGCGGCGCCATGTGTACCAGCTTGTCACCGCGGTAAATCCCAACGCCACCTCGACGAAATTGGCCTGCGTCGTCAATCAACCCCAGCATCAACAACCGATGAGCCGCCAGCACATCAGCACGCGATGACGGACGCCAATCAGGCATGGCTTCATAGGCCGCAAACGCATTGCGGACCTCCTGAATTTCACGGGGCAAACCCAACACGCGTTTACCTTCCAGTACGGCCGTGACTTGCTCGACACTCAGGGTGTTGTTTTCAATCGCCAACGAAGCCTGGATGGTGCGGATCCGGTTACCCCGCCGCAGCTGCGGTGTCAGGGTCGCAGCGTGCAACGCCGACAACCGGCCAATCTGCTCGCTGATCTCGGCCACCAGCCCGAGCATCGGCAGAGTCAGCGACAGTGGTGGCTGGTAGCGGCTCATTGTTGATCCATCATGGGAGTATTCCGGTGGGCAATGCGTGGCCTCATTAAAAACTAAAACTCCGCCTCACGTCTGGCTAACTTAACCAACCGCCGCGCTGGCTTGTTCTGCGGCGAGGGCGAGTTTAACACTGGGGCGCGCTGTAGGCGGCAATCGACGGGCCGGGTAAAATGCGCCCAGAGCAAGATCTGCACACGCAATAAAACCGTAGGAGCGAGCTTGCCTCGCGATCTTTTGATGTTGATCGCAGCCTTCGTTCCTCGTCAGCGACTACAGTCGCTGGAGATCACAAAAGCTGAAACACCGCTGACATCTCTTTGAGCTAAGTTGGCGGGCCTCTATCTTGCCGCTCCCGGACTTGCCCTCGCCCATGATTGTTGTTACCAGCGGCTCTGCCTACCTCGATATCGATGCTTACGCGGGATGTATTGCTTTCGCCCAGTTGCTTAACCTGCAAGGCCTTGCGGCCAAGGCGATCAGCAATGCCCCGCTCAACCAGAGCATCAGCCAGACCCTTCGCGAGTGGCCCGTTGCCCTAGATGCGCACGATGCCACTGAGCACGATCATTTCGTGATGATCGACATCAGTGACCCCAGCCATTTCGATACCTGTGTCGATGCACAGCGTGTGGTTGAAGTGATCGACCATCACCCGGGCTTTGAGTCGTATTGGCAAGAGCGGCTGGGCCCCCAGGCCGCCATCGAAGCTGTCGGCGCCGCCTGCACGCAGGTGTATGAGCGCTGGGTCGAAGCCGGTCTGTTCCACGCAATGAATCCAGGCACCGCCGCCTTGCTGGCCAGTGCGATTCTCGATAACACCCTGAACCTCAAGGGCCAGATCACCACTGCCCGCGATCAGCAGGCCTACGCAGCGCTGGCCGACAAGGCAGGATTGGCTCAGGACTGGCCAGCCCGTTACTTCAGTGAATGCCAGACCGCGATCGAGCATGACCTGCCTGCGGCGATCAACAAAGATCTCAAGCGCATGGATGCTCAATTGCCGCTGCCACGGGTGATCGGGCAGCTCACAGTATGGAATACGCAGCACCTGTTGCAGACACAGCGGGCAACGCTGGTATCGACCCTGCAAGCCCATGAGCCGGACTGGCTGCTCAACCTGATCAGCATCGAAGAACACTGCAGCTACCTGTTGGTCGGCAGCCCGGCCAGCGCCGCGCACCTCGCTGAGTTGCTCGACGTTACCTTTGTCGAGCAACTGGCCAAGGTGCCCGGCGCACTGCTGCGCAAGCAAATCCTGCGCGAGGCGTTGAAATTCGCCGACAAGCCATTGAGCGAGTGATCGACGATCAGCAGAAAGTGATTTACTCCTTAAAAAAAATAACTACGCGTTTCGACAGGTTATTTAGGGTATATGGAAAGATCTCGGCCTGTAGGAGCTGCCGAAGGCTGCGATCTTTTGATGTGGCGTCAAACCCCACTGTTCCCCCCAAAAGCGTGATCACCGTTCTTCGGTGTTTAATCACAAAGGTCAGAATCGGGATATTTCAATTGCCAAGATCAAAAGATCGCAGCCTTCGGCAGCTCCTACGCGAATGGGGGCGATCTTTTGACCTGACGTTAAATCCAGATGGCATCCCACAATGGGTAATCACCCACCTTTTGCACCAGACCGGCACGAATCGGGTTCATAACGATGTATCGAGCAATCATTTTCAAATCTTCTTCGCGGCGCACAGCGCGATCATGGTAGCCCCGCTGCCAGATCGCTCCGTGACCATTGATGGCCTTGCTGCTGCGTGATTTTACCCGGCACATCAGCTCTGCAAGGCTGCCCTGTTGCAGCTGTATCAACCAGTGAAAATGATCCGGCATGACCACCCAGGAAAGGGAAGCAACAAGCCCCGCAGTCTCGGCTTCACGAAATTGATTAACCAACAGACGCCCAATGCGCCAATCCTTGAACACAACCCTGCGCTGTTTGACCACCGAGGTCAGCACGTAAATCTGACCAGGCTGCGAAAAACGTCCTTTGCGTAATCGGCAGTTGCTTGCTTGTGTCGGCATTCCTTTGCCTTTTGATTTCCAGGAGTGCTTTGAAGCTTAGTACTGTGACTGTCTTCAGAATGGCTTGATGCGTTGCTGCATATATCCAAGATCAAAAGATCGCAGCCTTCGGCAATACCTACTGATTACCTGTTGGTCCCTACCCTCTATTTTTCATCCCCCACGCATTCCCCCCTTTCTCTCCCACCGCGTTCACCGCTACCCTTACCCGCTCGCAATGGCTCGAACACGCACAGGATTTTAATGGACACTTCTTCACTCCCACTCGCAGCACAGGCCAGCCAGGATAAAGCCGGCAACTGCGGACGCGTTCAGGTGATTGACCGTTCGATTGTCTTGCTCAGGACGCTGGCCCGGCTCAAGCAGGGCGCGTCGGCGCTGGAGCTGGCCAAGCTGACGGGAATTGATCGCACCACGATCCATCGTCTGCTCAAGACGCTCAATCACTGGAATCTGATCGAGTCGCACGCCGGTACGTACCGGATCGGCGCCGAGTCATTGATTTATTCGTCGGCTTATCTCAATCGCCTTAACCTGCGCAAGATCGCCCTGCCGTTCACCATTGAGCTGCAGCGTGTGATCGGTGACTTGCAGGCCATTGTCTCGCTGTCGATTCCGGTGGGTGATGAGGTGGTGTTGATTGAGCGGATGTGGACGCCATCGACGCCGCTGAATGTGATTGTCGATCTGGCGGATCAATTCCCTATCGACGGCAGCCCCAGCGGACGGGCGATTCTGGCCACTTACAGCGCCGAGCAAGCGCACGGTTTACTCGGTGAAGAGCGTTGGCAACAGATCGATCGAGCCTTGCAAAAGATCCGCAGCGAGCAGGACTTTGCCTTCGGCCACGAAGAGTTCAAACCGGGCTTGCACTCGATTGCCTACCCGATTCGCCCGGCCAACGGCCATGCCGTCGGGGCGCTGGTCATCGCCGGGCTGGCCATGGAAGAACAAACCCACCCCGGCTCTGAGCTGGCCAGCCATCTACGCCGTACCTGTCAGGGCATTGCTGCGCAAATGGCGCCCAACTAACACTGCACACGCTCAGCCCAGTTGCTCAAGCAACCGGTTGAGCTGGACCTTGCCGTAGTGTGAACGCGGCAAGGTCTCCACGAAGTACACGTGGCGCGGCACTTTGAAACGCGACAACACTTGCTGGCAATGGCTTTGCAGTTGCTCACTGGAAGGCGCAGCACCGGGTTTGAGCACGACTGCGGCGCATACCCGCTCGCCCCACTCCAGATCGGCCTGGCCAAACACATGGGCATCCGCCACCTGCGGATGGTTCAGCAGGCACTCGATGACTTCACCCGGCTGGATGCTTTTACCGCCACTGCGGATGATTTCCTTGCTGCGGCCCATGACCTGCAAATAACCATCAGCGCGGATCCGGCCCAGGTCGCCGCTGCGCAGCCAGCCCTCTTCCAGCACCTGCGCAGTCAATTCGGGCTGCTGCCAGTAACCCGCCATTAACTGCGGACCCGCCAGCATGATTTCACCCATGCCCTGGTCATCAGGCCGGTCGATTCGCAGCCCCGCAGCAAACACCGGGCGCCCGACCAGCCCTTCGGCGCTCTCACCGTCGCGGCGCAACTGGCCCATTTGTGCGGCCGACAAATAACAGGTCCAGGGGGCTTCGGTCATGCCGTACAACACACTCAAGCGCGGCCCGAACAACTCACAGGCATCGTCCAGAACCGAGGGCGCGATGGCGGCCGCACCGATGTCGATGCTCTTCAACGCGCTCAGGTCCGGGTAAGCCAGGCGCGGCTCACGCAGTACCCGCAACAATTGTGTCGGCACCAACGAACTGAAGGTCGCACGGTGCTGCTGCAACTGGCCAACAAAGGTAGAGGCCTCAAAACGCTCAGCCAGCACCAACTGCCCACCACTGAGCACATGGGCCAGCAATGCCACCGCCGCAATCGGCCACAGCGGCCGCACGTTCAGCAGTACATCACCGGGCAAGGCCGCGCGGGCCATGACGATGTTCTGCAACACCGCACACAGGCTGGCGTGGGTGTGCATGACCGCCTTCGGCGCGCCGGTGGTGCCGCCGGTGTAGTTCAACGACGCCAGCTCCGTGCGCGCCCGGGCAACCCGCAGCGGTGCATCGGCCATGCCAGGAACACTCACCGCGTCCAGCGGCAGGCAGACCACGCCCTGCTCCACCAGCGCAGCCGCCACGTGAGCATGACCATTGCCGAACAGCAGCAAACGCGCGCCAGCATCGTTGATCTGCGCCAGCAATTCGCCCGATGCCAGCGACGGATCCAGCGGCACGCGGACCCGGCCATGGGCCATGCAGCCGTAATCGGCCAGCAGATAATCCAGGCTGGTATCGGCCAACAGGGCAACCCGCTCGTCCGCACCGACGCCCAACTTGGCCAGCCCGGCCGCGAAGTCATCAAGGGCCTGATCGAGCTCGGCAAAGGTCAGCTCACGAGCGCTGCGCAGGTCTTTGATCGCCAGCGCCTGCGGCCATTTGCGGGCAGCCTGGGTAAACAGTGTGCTGATGTCCATGCTCACCACCCACTGAGGACGATGCGGCCATTGACCTGCCGATTTTCGAGCAAGGCGTGGGCCTGAGCCACTTCGGTAAACGGCAGCACCCGGTCGATCAGAGGCCGGACCTGACCGGCTGCAATCATTGCCAGCGCCGTGCGCAAATCCTCCAGCGTGGCGCTGCCGGAGCCGAGCAGGCTCAGGCGTCGGCCAATCAACAGCCCCGGCGACACCGGCACAGTGCCCGGCTGCACATTGCCCAGCACCACCACGCGCCCGCCCATCGCCATGCTGCGCAAGGTGTCGTGCAAGGTGTGGCCGACGTTCTCCATCGCCACGTCGACACCCTGGCGCCCGGTCAGTTGCCAGACGGCGGCGCTGTAGCCTTCGCTGCCCGCCACCACCACGTCATGGGCGCCCAAGGTACGCAAAAAGTCCACTTTGTCAGCGCTGCCAGTCACTGCTATCACCCGCGCGCCCAGCGAGCGCGCCAGTTGTAATTGATGCGCACCCAACCCGCCGCTGGCGCCGTTGATCAATACCGTTTCACCCGGTTTGAGCTGTGCTTGCGACACCAGCGCACGCACGCTGGTGGCGATCGGGCAACATGCCAGGGCGGCATCGGCATAACCAATACTGTCCGGCAATTGCACCGCCGAGGCCGCAGGTACGCGCAGGTATTGGGCATACGCGCCTTCGGTGTCGACAGAGGGCAAGCCTAAAGCGCGGCACAAGTCCTGGCGCCCACGCAGGCAGTCACGGCACTGCCCGCAAAAACGTCGCTGGTACACCACCACGCGGCTGCCTACTTTCAAGTGATGCACTTGGGCACCTACTTCAACCACCTCACCCGACACTTCATGACCGAGCACCACACCGGTGTGCGCCCCCGGCAACTTGCCGGCGCGGTGCATCAAATCGTGATGACACACACCAGCGGCTTCAATGCGCACCAGCACTTCATGAGCGTCTGGCTGTGGCGTCGGCACCGTCTCAAGCTGCAACTGCTCGGGTCCACCGAAATCTTTTAGAACGATTGCTTTCATCTTTTATAACCATATGGAAGCACATAAGAATATGTTCATATAACAAACACATTGTTTGTATTGTGCACATGATTTAAGTTTTGCTCACTTTGACGCAGAGCTCAAGTGGCAATGCGTTTTCCTTAAAACGACACTGAATCGAAGCCATGACTGTCGAGTACGAAATAGTTGAAGACGGAGTTTTACTGGTCACGCTCAATCGCCCGGAACGCTTGAATGCCTTGAACGGTGCCGCCAAATTGGCCCTCGCGCAGGTCTGGCAGCGTGCGCAAGACGACTGCGCAGTGCGCGCCATCGTGCTGCGCGGTGCCGGTGAACGGGCCTTTTGCGCCGGTTCTGATCTCAAGGAAATTGCCGCCACGGGTGAGACTGTCAGTACACAGGTACTGGCCAATTCGCTGCCCGGCGTGGGCACCCCGTTGACCAAGCCAGTGATCGCCGCGTTGCAGGGCCATACCCTGGGCCTGGGCATCAGCCTGGCGATTCATTGCGATTTCCGTATTGCCCGGCACGACACCCGCTTCAGCTTTCCCGAAGTCGGTCATGGCATGCTCTCTGGTTTCAGCACCGTCACCCTGCCCAGCCTGATCGGTGAAGCAGCGGCGCTGGATATCATGCTCAGCGCACGCCCGTTCGATGCCGCGCAGGCACTGGAACTGGGGCTGGTCAATGCTGTGGTCGACGACTCCATCGCCGCCGCACTGGACCTAGCCCGGCGTCTGGCAGCCCATGACTCACGCGCCATGCAATGGACCAAACGCTTGCTGTTGGCCGATCGCAATAACCGCCTGCAACAGCATCTGGCCTTGATCGACGAGGCCCGAACCGACGTAATGCAACCTCACTGACAGCCCCTAACACTTACTCGCCACCACGACCTGTCAGGAACACCCACCACCAGGAATGGAAAGCGGGCGCCAATCATTTTTGGAGCCTCACCATGTTTCGCCCACGTAAAAATTTGTGCCCCAAGCTGAGCCTGCTGACCGTCGGGATTCTCGGTCTGTATGCCAGCCAGCCTGCGCTCGCCGAAGAGTCGAGCACGCCTTCACTGCAAACCGTGGTGGTGACCGGTGCCCGTGACGGCGGCCGCACCGTGGCCAAGAGCCTTGCGCCGATTGACGTGATCAGCGCCGACGATTTGATGCGTTCGGGCAAACAAAACCTGCGCGATGCATTGGCTGCCGCGGTGCCGTCGTATACCAATGCCGCCGGATTTACCGGCGGCACCGGCTTGTCAGTAAAGTCCGCCACGCTGCGCGGACTGGGCGGCAACCATGTGTTGGTGCTGGTGAACGGCAAACGCCGCCATACCACCTCGCTGATCTTCGTCCAGACGGCGGCCACGGCCAGCGGCCAGTCGCCCACCGACCTGGACCTGATCCCGATTTCGGCGGTGGATCACATCGAAGTGCTGCGTGACGGCGCGGCTGCGCAATACGGCTCGGATGCGATTGCCGGGGTGATCAACATCATTCTTAAAAGCAACAGCTCGGGCGGCAGCGGCAGCGCCCTGTACGGCCAGTTCAAAGACCGCGTGGGCGGCAAAGGCAACTTCGGCGCACGCGGTCAGGCGTCGGTGAACCAGGGCTTTGAACTGCCCAACGATGGCTTTTTCAGCCTGAGTGCCGACCTCGGCATTCAAGACAACTCCAACGTGGCCGGGGCCGTACCGGAGCGCACCCGCATCTACTTCCCGGTCAACGGCCAGCCTGACCCACGGGAAAACGGTGAGAGCCGCTACCGCCAGATCATGGGCCAGCCGCGCTCGCAAACCTATAACCTGGCCTACAACATGGAGTTGCCGCTCAACGCGGACTACACGTTGTACTCGTTCTCCACTGCCAGCCATCGCAACTCAGAGAGCTGGGGCACCTACCGCACCGCAAGCTCACCGCAGAACATCGTCTCGGTGTACCCGGACGGTTTCTCGCCGCGCTTTGTGGTCGAAGAGGATGACTTCCAGACCGTGGTGGGCCTGCGCAACGACAACCTGTTCGGCTGGAAGTGGGACCTGAGCACCAGCTTCGGCCAGGACAACGCCAACATCCGCAATGAAAAGTCGATCAACCCGTCTTTCGGGCCCGACAGCCCGCGCAACATGGATGGCGGCAACCTGATTGCCAACCAGTGGACCAACAACCTCGACCTGACCCGCGCCTTTGACACCGGTCTGTTCGAGAAACCGCTAAACGTCTCGACCGGCCTTGAGTTCCGTCGCGAAGGCTTCGAGATCCAGTCCGGCGAACTGGCTTCTTATGGCGACGGCGGCTACGTGTTCCCGGTCGGCAGCCCGTTGGCAGGCCAGCGCCCCAACCCCGGTGCACCGGGCCTGACCGGCTTTACCCCGGCGGATGCGCATAACTATTCGCGCACCAACACCGCAGGCTACGTCGACTTCAGCCAGAGCCTGACCGACAAGTGGGATGCCAGTGTGGCCGGGCGTTTTGAGCATTACAGCGACTTTGGCGACACCGCCAGCGGCAAGCTCTCGACCCGCTATGCCTTCACCCCGCAATTTGCGATGCGCGGCACGGTGAGCAACGGTTTCCGGGCGCCGTCCTTGCAGCAGGAATACTACTCATCGTCGCTGACAGCCTGGCGCGCCAACACCCTCACCGGCCAACTGGAACAGAACGTGACCCGTTACGTGACCGTCGATGATCCGGCCGGTCAGGCCTTGGGCGCCAAAGCCCTAAAGCCGGAAAAATCGATGAACTACAGCGTCGGCTTTGTCGCCACGCCAACCTCCAACCTGGACATTACCGTCGACCTGTACCAGATCGACATCAACAACCGCATCCTGCAAACCAGCAACCTGCAAGGCACGGCCGTGTCCAACCTGCTGGCAAGCAAAGGCCTGGACCCGAACCAGATCGTCTCGTATTTCGGCAACCTGGCCGACACCCGCACCCGCGGGATCGACCTGGTGGCCGACTACCGCTACGACTTCGGCCAGTACGGCAAGGTCAAGTGGACCCTGCTCAGCAACCAGAGCTTGCAGACCGTGCGCAAAGTCAAGGAACCCGCCGCACTGGCCGGCACCGGCGTGACCGCCGTGGGCCGCGACAAGATCGGCAACCTGACCACCGCCTACCCGAAAAACGTCACCTCGTTGAACACCGCGTGGCAACTGGGCGACTTCGACGTCAACCTCAAAGAAACCCACTACACCGGCGTCACCGGCCTGAACCAGGTGTCGCCGACCCGCGACGAAAAAATCGACCCGGCGTTTATCACCGACCTGAGCGTGGGCTACTGGCTGAGTGACGCGGTGAAGCTGACCGTGGGCGGCGAAAACATCTTCAACCGTCGCCCGCAGCAGCTCAACGACGAAGCCAAGAAGTACTACTTCGCCCCCACCGACAACCCGACCTACAGCTGGTACTCACCCTATGGTCTGGACGGCGCGTACTACTTCGCCAAAGTCGACGTGAGCTGGTAATTGCCCATGAATCCGCCCATTGCCTCGCCCGTCACTCACTCCTCGTCGCGTGCGGCCGAGGGTTTTGAACAGGCCCTGTACCGCAAGCTTGCCTGGCGGATCATGCCCTTTTTGTTTCTGTGTTTTGTGCTCAATTGGCTGGACCGGGTCAATATTGGCTTTGCCCACCTGCGCTTCAAAACCGACCTGAACATCAGTGATGCCACCTTCGGCATCATTGTCGGGGTGTTCTCCATCGGCTATTTGCTGTTCGAAATCCCCAGTAATCTGCTGCTGGAAAAGATCGGCGCCAAAAAGACCATGACCCGCATCATGATCCTGTGGGGGCTGGTGACCGTGGCGACGGCCTTTGCCCAGACGCCCGCGCAATTCTATGTACTGCGCGTGCTGCTGGGCGCGGCCGAGGCGGGGTTTTTCCCGGGGGTGATCCTCTACCTGACGTACTGGTTTCCGGCCAGTCACCGGGCGCGGATCACCTCAAGGTTCATCATGGCGATTGCCGTGTGCGGGATTATCGGCGGGCCGCTGTCGACGTCGATCATGAGCCACTTCGACACCGTGGCCGGATTCCACGGTTGGCAATGGCTGTTCGTGTTGACTGGCTTGCCGCCGATTGTGGCCGGGCTGTTCGCCTGGTATTGGCTGGACAACCGCCCGGCCGACGCACGCTGGCTCAGCCAGGATGAAAAACGGCGCATCGAGCAAGCGTTGGCCGAGGAACGCGGACGCCGCCAACCGGGCGGCCATCAGCATTTTCTGGGTGCGCTTAAAGACCGCAAAGTCTGGTTTATCGTGCTCGCCTACTGCCTGACCATCATGAGTACCGGCAACGTAACCAACATCTGGGCACCGTCGATCATCCGTGACTCGGGCATTACCAGCCTCAGCCAGTTGGGCCTGCTCTCAGCCCTGCCCTACGTCATCGCCGTAGGCGTGATGCTGCTGGTGTGTCGCCACTCAGACCAGCAGCAAGAACGGCGCTGGCACTTCACCGTGCCCGGTCTGCTGGCGGCGCTGGCCATGTTGATCTTGCCGCAATGCCTGAGCAGCCCGACCGCGACCGTGGCGACGATGATCCTGATGACCACCGGCTACCTGAGCGCCACGGCGGTGTTCTGGACCATCCCTACGTACTACCTGTCAGACCGGGCAAAAGCGGCGGGTCTGGCCATGGTCAATTGCTGCGGGCAAATCAGCAGTCTGCTGACCCCGATCATGATCGGCCAGATCAAAACCGCCACCGGCGACATTCGCCTGGCCCTTTATATCGTGGCGGCCATGGTCGCCAGCGGCGCCTTGATCCTGTTCTTCGGCGTACCGCGCAAAGCCTTGCGCGACGCCCCTTCAACCCTGGAAAAAACACATGACTGACTACGTCGCCCTGGCCACACAACTGGCTGCGCAGATCCAGCCCGGCGCTGCCCAACGCGATGCCGAGCGCACCCTGCCCCACGAACAAATCGAGTTGATCCGCCAGTCAGGGCTGGGCGCCGCACGAGTGCCCGTCGAACTGGGCGGTGGCGATATCAGCCAAGTCGATGTGGCGCGGATTTTCATTACCCTGGCCAAGGCTGACCCGTGTGTGGCCCAGGCCATTTTTCCGCACTTCGCCACCGTCGAGCACCTGCGCCTGATCGCCAACCCGGAGCAACAGGCCCGTTACCTGGGGGCTTTCGCAGACCGCCAGCTGTCATCGGGTGCGATTGCCGAACGCAGCGGCACTTTTCGCGGCGAGATCCACACCCGTCTCGAACGTCGTGGCGAGCAACTGATCCTCAACGGCAGCAAGTTCTACAGCACCGGCTGCCTGTTTGCCGACCTGCTGAAAATCCAGGCCGTGGACGAGACCGGCGCCGCTCTGTACGTCATGCTCCCGGCCAATACACCGGGCATCACCCTGCTCGATGACTGGGACGGCATGGGCCAGCGCACCACGGCCAGCGGCAGCACTCTGCTGGAAAACGTGCAGGTAGCGCCCGAACAGGTAATCCCCTTGAGCCAGTGGTATCAACGGCGTAATTACATTGGCGCCAGCGCGCAACTGATCCATTGCTCTATCGACATCGGCATTGGCCTGGCAGCGCTGGACGATGCGGTGTCATGGGCGCGCAACGGCTCACGCCCGGTGCGTGAAAGCGGTGTGCAGCGGGTCAGCGATGATCCGTACATTTTGCACACCATTGGCGACCTTGCCGCCTCCATCCACGGCGCCGAAGCGCTGGTTGAGAAAGCCGCAGCGGCAGTCGACTTCGCCGCCCGCAGCCAGTTACTGGGCCTGCTGCAAGGCGATGAATTGGAAGCGGTCCTGGCTAATGCTTCCATCGAAGTGGCCGAAGCAAAAATCGCTTCAACCCGTGCGGCGCTGCATGTGTGCGAGCGTTTGTATGAAGTCGGCGGCGCAGCCACCACGCAAAGCCTGCACAACTTCGATCGCCACTGGCGCAACGCCCGTACCCACACCACCCATGATTCGCTGGCTTACAAATACAAGGCGATTGGCGAGTTCCTGCTCAACGGCCGCCACCCGCCGATAGCGTTTACGTATTAAGCCCTGATTAGCCCCTGTAGGAGCGAGCTTGCCTCGCGATCTTTAAACGATCAAAAGATCGCGAGACGAGCTCGCTCCTACACAGGGATGAGTCAATCAGGCCAGCAGATCTTCGTAGAAGGCACCGTAGGATTTGCTCGGGTGGGCGATCTGGATTTCCAGAATCCACAGCCCTTTATTCGGGTAATGATCAAAGTCACCCAAGTCACCGCCCCGGTGGATGGCGTGAGGGAAGTCGCTGACACGGTGGCCCTTGATATCAAGGTTCAGCACCCAGCCCATGTCCTTGGCCTGCTCTTGGGCGTAGCGGTACAACTCAAGCCCCGCCACCTGTTCGTTCTTCCACTTGGCCTGCACCCGCTCAAACAACGTTTTGGCTGCTTCAGCGCAGGCTTTCATTTCAGGGTCGTTGCCGGTCACGAAGGTTTCACCGGCATCACCTTCGTGCCCTTCCCAGACCGCGCCCATGTCGATAAAGAAAATATCGTTTTCACCCAGCACCGGGTCGCCTTCGGAGCGCTGTTTGAAGGTTTTCAGGGTGTTGGCACCAAAGCGCACCAACAACGGGTGCCAGATGCGCTGCATGTCCAGATCCGCCAGTACGTGCTTGCCCAGCGCCACGGCTTCGGTTTCGTGCATGCCGGGTTTGATCAGCGCCGACAGCGTTTCGATGGCCTTCCAGGTATTCGCCTGGGCGCGACGCATGGCGTCAATGTTATAGATTGGGCCTACGGCCTCTTTGGGTTGTGCACTCACGGTCAGGTCCTGTCTGTGCGGAAAGAATTCGCTGTAGCTCGAACTATATAGCGATCTCTTGAACGAGCAAAAGGTCGCACCTGCAGCACCGTAGTTATTTGAAGAAATTGCTCGGGGTTTTGCCGAATTGTTTTTTGAACATGGTGGTGAATGCACTGGGGCTGTCGTAGCCCAATGACCCGGCGACATCGATGATTTTCTCGCCGACGGCAATTCGTTCCAACGCCAGTAGCAACCGCGATTGCTGGCGCCATTGACCAAAGGTCATGCCGGTTTCCTTGTGAAACAGCCGCTGGATGGTTTTTTCATCCAGCGCCAGCCGGGCACTCCAGTCGGCCAGGGTCGAGCCGTCGCCAGGGTCACGCTGCAACACGCTGCAAATACTCTGGATGCGCGGGTCGAGCGGCTGCGGCAGGTGCAGCGGCAGCACCGGTAAAATCGCCAGTTCATCCAGAATCAGCTTCATGATCCGGTCTTCTCGCGAGTCGGCCTCGTAAGGCGCACGGATGTCGACCGAGGCCTTGATCAGTTCACTCAACAGCGCAGAAATACTCACTGCACGGGTCTGCGTCGGCAGTTGTGCCACCACTTCGGGCCGCACATACACGCTGCGCATTTTCAGTGGGCCAACACATCGCACCGAGTGCACCTGACCACTGGGCATCCAGATGCCGCGACTGGGCGGCACCGTCCACTGGCTCAACGCCGAGTGCACCACCATTACCCCTTCAATGGCATACAGCAGTTGATGCTTGGCATGGGAATGCGGCGCGATAATCCAGTCGGCCGGGTAATCGGTAGCGCTGCAGCTCACTGTCCAGTGCGCTTCATCGACCTCAAGCAGAAATTCTTTCAGCGGTTTGATCATGATTCCCTTTTTGCGACAGTGAGCGCCCGAATTGCGCGAGACAGGCAATTTCGCGAAACCTAGGATAGCCGCTGGTTTGCCTGCGTGCATCCAGTGTCCTTACTCCCTGCCCGGATGATCTTCGATGTCTATAACAAGTACGACCCCGGCGGCTACCAGCAGCCCCAGCAGCAGTCCCAGTGCCTCAGTCAGCAGCCAGTCCAGCCCGTTGGTCATGCGCGTGATCGCCGCATGTGGGCTTGCCCACCTGATCAACGACCTGATTCAAGCCGTGCTGCCGTCGATTTACCCGATGCTCAAGGCCAACTACGACCTGAGCTTTACTCAAATCGGCCTGATTACCCTGACCTTCCAGCTCACCGCTTCGCTGCTGCAACCGGGCGTCGGCTATTACACCGACCGCCACCCCAAGCCGTGGCTGCTGCCAGCGGGCATGGTGTGCACCTTGATCGGCATTTTGATGCTGGCGTTTGTTGGCTCGTTCACCTCAATTCTGGTGGCATCGGCGCTGATCGGCGTGGGCTCCTCGACCTTTCACCCCGAGACTTCGCGGGTTGCGCGGCTGGCGTCGGGCGGACGTTATGGCCTGGCACAATCCACCTTCCAGGTCGGCGGTAACGCGGGCAGCGCCTTCGGCCCGTTGCTGGCAGCAGCCATTGTCATCCCTTACGGTCAGGGCAACGTGGCGTGGTTCGGCCTGTTTGCAGCCTTTGCCATCTTGATTCTGTTCGGCTTGAGCCGCTGGTACCGCCACCACCTCAACCTGTTCAAGCTCAAGCAAGGCAGCGTGGCCACCCACGGCCTGTCGAAAAAACACGTGACCGGTGCCCTTGTGGTGCTGGCGTTGCTGGTGTTCTCCAAGTACTTCTACATGTCCAGCTTCACCAGCTACTTGACTTTTTTCCTGATCAAAAAATTTGACCTGTCGGTGGCCAGCTCCCAGCTGTATCTGTTCCTGTTCCTCGGCGCGGTGGCAGCGGGCACCTTCTTTGGCGGCCCGATTGGCGACAAGATCGGGCGCAAGGCGGTGATCTGGTTCTCGATACTCGGCGCAGCGCCATTCAGCCTTGCGTTGCCCTATGTCGACCTGTTCTGGACCGGCATCCTGAGCATGATCATCGGCTTTATTCTGGCCTCTGCGTTCTCGGCCATCGTGGTGTATGCGCAAGAACTGGTGCCGGGCAATGTCGGCATGATCGCCGGGGTGTTCTTCGGCCTGATGTTCGGCTTTGGCGGCATCGGCGCGGCCCTGCTCGGGCATTTGGCGGACATTCACGGCATTGAGTACGTGTATTCGCTGTGCTCATACCTGCCGTTGCTGGGTATTCTGACCATCTTGTTGCCGTCAACAAAAAAGGTATAAGCCTTAAATAACCCCCTGTAGGAGCGAGCTTGCTCGCGATCTTTTGATCTTTAAAAGCTCGCGAGCAAGCTCGCTCCTACAGTTTGATTTCGCCAATCCCCCGGTGGGAATCATGGATTTTTCCACTCATCCAGAAGGCTGTCGAACAGTGCCTGCGCGGCCGCTGACAGTTCATGCCCCGGCTTGGTCAGCACACCCATCGCCCGCTCGACAATCGGCTCATGCAAGGTGATGCAACGCGCACCCAACTCGCGCATTTGCTCGACGCACAGGGCCGGAACGGCGCTCACGCCCAACCCGCTGGCGACCATGCGCCCGACAGTAGCCAGTTGATGGCTTTCAAATTCCACCGGCAATTTCATCTGCCGCGCCTGCAAATGTTCTTCCAGCAGCACCCGCACCGCCGACGGCCGCTGCAGGGTGATAAATGGCTGCTCCAGCAAGGTTTTCCAGTCAATCACCGTGGCATTCGCCAGCGGGCTGTCACTGGGCACCACCGCCACAAAACGGTCGATGTACAGCGGGGTAAATGTCAGTGATGAACCCGGTGCCGGTTCAAACGCGACCCCCAGTTCAACCTGGCGATCGCGGACCATTTCCAGCACCTGCTCGTTGATGACGTCGTTGACCGTGACATTGAGCTTTGGATAGCGCAGGCGAAAATGCTTGAGGATGGGCGGCAGCAGGTTGCAGGCAAACGACGGAATCGCCGCCAACGTCACCCGTCCGCGTTGCAACGTGAACAGTTGGCGCATTTCGTCTTCAGCATTGTCCCAGTCCGCCACCAACTTACGCGCCCGCGGCAACAGCGCCTGACCTTCGGGGGTCAGGGCCACGTTGCGCGTGGTGCGGCTGAACAGGCGGCCGCCCAGCCCTTCTTCCAGCGCCTTGATGGTCAGGCTCAAGGCCGATTGCGATAAATGCAGGCGCTCGCAGGCCACGGCAAAGCTCAGGCTTTGCGCCACGGCAAGGAAGGCGCGGATCTGTTTCACCGTCATGAATGTGCTCTCATGTTTGATTGTTTCGATTTATCTATCAATCAACCGCAAAAATCAATTTAACAAATCAATCCAGTGGAGTAACACTCGTACCATTCGACACACCATCACCCATCAATAATAAAAGAGGTGCATATGGCAGGTTTTGATAAGCGCGTAGCGTCCTACGAGGAAGCGCTGGCCGGGCTCGAAGATGGCATGACCGTGATTTCAGGCGGTTTTGGTCTGTGCGGCATCCCCGAGAATCTGATCAACGAGATCAAACGCAAAGGCACCCGTGACCTGACCGTGGTGTCCAACAACTGTGGCGTCGACGGTTTCGGCCTCGGCATCCTCCTGGAAGACCGCCAGATCAGCAAAGTGATCGCCTCTTACGTGGGGGAAAACGCGCTGTTCGAGAAGCAACTGCTCAGCGGCGAAATCGAAGTCGAACTCACCCCCCAAGGCACCCTCGCAGAAAAAATGCGCGCAGGCGGTGCGGGCATCCCGGCGTTTTTCACTGCCACAGGCGTAGGCACGCCGGTCGCTGAAGGCAAGGAAACCCGCAAATTCAAAGGCCGCGACTACCTGATGGAAGAGTCCATCACCGGCGACTTTGCCATTGTCAAAGGCTGGAAAGCCGACCATTTCGGTAACGTGATCTACCGCCACACCGCGCAAAACTTCAACCCGCTGGCCGCTACGGCAGGCAAGATCACCGTGGTTGAAGTCGAAGAAATTGTTGAACCCGGCGAGCTGGACCCGGCGCAGATCCACACCCCTGGGATCTACGTCGACCGGATCATTTGCGGCACGTTTGAAAAACGTATCGAACAGCTCACTGAGCACTCTTGATCCCCTGCCCCCAGCCTTAAGCTCTGGATTCAGAGCACGGAGAATAATAATGGCCCTTACCCGCGAACAAATGGCTCAGCGCGTCGCCCGCGAAATGCAGGACGGCTTTTACGTGAACCTCGGCATCGGCATCCCGACCCTGGTTGCCAACTACATCCCCGACGGCATGGAAGTCATGCTGCAATCGGAAAACGGCCTGCTCGGCATGGGCGCCTTCCCGCACAAAGGTGAAGCCGATGCCGACATGATCAACGCCGGCAAACAAACCGTCACTGCCCGTACCGGCGCATCGATTTTCTCGTCTGCCGAGTCGTTCGCGATGATTCGCGGCGGCCACATTGACCTCACGGTGCTGGGCGCCTTTGAGGTCGACGTACACGGCAACATCGCCTCGTGGATGATCCCCGGCAAGCTGGTCAAGGGCATGGGCGGCGCGATGGACCTGGTGGCCGGTGCCGACAACATCATCGTCACCATGACCCACGCCTCCAAAGACGGCGAATCCAAACTGCTGTCGCGCTGCAGCCTGCCGCTGACCGGTGCCGGGTGCATCAAGCGGGTGCTGACTGATCTGGCCTACCTGGAAATCGAAGACGGTGCGTTCATCCTCAAAGAGCGGGCGCCCGGCGTCAGCGTTGAAGAAATCGTCAGCAAAACAGCCGGTAAATTGATCGTCCCGGACCACGTCCCGGAAATGCAGTTCGCCTGATCCGCCACTATTTAAGGAGAGAAGTCATGCAAGAAGTCGTCATTGTTGCCGCCACCCGCACGGCCATTGGCAGTTTTCAGGGCGCGCTGGCCAACATTCCGGCTGCCGAACTCGGCGCTGCAGTCATTCGTCAACTGCTGGAAACCACCGGTCTCAAAGGCGAGCAGGTTGACGAAGTGATCCTTGGCCAGGTGCTCACTGCGGGCTGCGGCCAGAACCCGGCGCGTCAGGCGTCTATCCTCGCCGGTCTGCCCCACGCTGTACCGGCGCTGACCCTGAACAAACTCTGCGGCTCTGGCCTGAAGGCGCTGCACTTGGCCACCCAGGCGATTCGCTGCGGCGATGCCGAGGTCATCATCGCCGGTGGCATGGAAAGCATGAGCCTGGCGCCGTACGTACTGCCGGCCGCACGCACCGGCCTGCGTATGGGGCACGCCAAAATGCTCGACAGCATGCTGCAAGACGGTCTGATGGACGCGTTCAACGACTACCACATGGGCATCACCGCCGAGAACCTGGTGGACAAATACCTGCTGACCCGCGAGCAACAGGACGCCTTCGCCGCAGCGTCGCAACAAAAAGCCATTGCGGCCATCGAGTCCGGGCGCTTTGCCGACGAGATCACCCCCATCCAGATTCCTCAGCGCAAAGGCGAGCCGATTTCGTTCAAGGTCGATGAGCAACCGCGCGAAGGCATCACCGCCGAGGCCTTGAGCAAACTCAAGCCTGCGTTCAAAAAAGACGGCAGCGTCACCGCTGGCAACTCCTCAACCATCAACGACGGCGCTGCCGCCGTGGTGCTGATGAGCGCCGACAAGGCCAAAGCCCTGGGTCTGCCCGTGCTGGCCCGGATCGCAGGTTACGCCAACGCCGGTGTCGACCCGGCCATCATGGGCATTGGCCCGGTTTCAGCAACCCGCACCTGCTTGAAAAAAGCCGGCTGGAGCCTCGACCAACTGGACCTGATCGAAGCCAACGAAGCCTTCGCCGCGCAAGCGCTGGCGGTGAGCAAAGAGCTGGAATGGGACATGGACAAGGTCAACGTCAATGGCGGCGCCATTGCCCTGGGCCACCCGATTGGCGCGTCAGGCTGCCGCGTGCTGGTGTCGTTGCTGCACGAAATGATCAAGCGTGACGCCAAAAAAGGCCTCGCGACCTTGTGCATCGGCGGCGGTCAGGGCGTGGCCCTGGCCATCGAGCGCAGCTAACCGCAGGAGCGAGTTTGCCTCGCGATCTTTTGATGTTTAAAAGATCGCGAGCAAGCTCGCTCCTACGCCGTCATTAGTCGCTGATTACACCGACAATCAATTCACTGCCAATCCAGCCAGCCAGCAGTTCACCGGCCCGGCCTATGCCCTCGTCTTCGCCCAAACGCTCGACTAAAAACTCGCACAACCCGGCAAAGCTGCCGTCGTGTTGCAGGTGCTGCAGTGCGTGCAGTTCCAGCGCGTCGACCTGGCGCAGGCGCGAGGTGTATTGGCGACGCCACACCAGCAACCCGCCCGCCTCGGCCAGCATCGCCGCTTCGGGCGGCGGGGTTTGCTGCCACAAGGCCGACCAGATGGCTTCGGCATTGGTGGTAAGGGCGTGGCTGCGCAGCGACGGCGCCAATTGCAGGCGCGCCGTGTCCCAGTCCACCGAGGCCAGCGCCTCCATCCGCAAGGGCGCAGCGTCGGCGGCGACAAACGCTTCGCTCAGTGACCATTCGATCCACGCCAGTTCGTGTACGTCCGGGTTGTCGGGGAAGACTTCATACAAGGTTTTTTGCAACCCTGCAGGGTACACATCAAGGGTCCAGGCATGCGGCGGATGGCGGTCGATATGGGTGATGCACGCGGCCAAAAAGGCTTCATCCCCCAGCCATTGGCGCAGGTTGGGAAACGCCCCTTCCAGGCAACCTACCAATTGCGCCCGGTAGTTGTTCTGGTACACCGCCAGACCGGCAACATGATTGCCCAGAAGCGCGGCGGATTCATCCGAAGCGTTCACCAGCCAGTTCTGGAATTCCTGCTGCAAACGGGCCAGGTTCATGCTCGCACCTGCGCACGCTGTTTGGCCGCGCTGGCGCCCAATGCCCGGGCGATGGCGAGTTCATCGAGCAGTTCGGACAAAGGTGGAATCTCATCATCACGTTCGATCATGGTGGCCACCGGGCCCAGCCGTTCAATGGCCTTGGCGTACAAGTGCCAGACGCCGCTGCACACCGGGCTGTCATGGCTGTCAATCAACAGGCTGGGGCCCTGGCTGTGGCCCGCGAGGTGCACCTGACGCACGCGCTCGGCGGGTATGCCGTCGAGAAACGCCAGCGCATCAAAGCCGTGGTTGCTGGCGCTGACAAACACATTATTGACGTCCAGCAGCAGCTCGCAGCCGGTACGCCGGGACATCTCGGCAATGAATTCCCACTCGCTCATGGACGCGCCTGCAAAGGCCAGATAGCTCGACGGATTTTCAAACAGCAGGGTGCGGCCCAGGGCCTCCTGAGCCTGATGGATATTGGCGCAGACCAGGTTCAGTGCCTCTTCGGTGTAAGGAAGCGGCAGCAAATCGTGGGAGTTGAAGCCGCCGGTGCGCGACCAACTCAAATGGTCGGACACAAACAGCGGTTCAATGTCGTCTACCAGCGACTTGAGGCGCTTGAGGTAATCAGGGTCCAGCCCTTCGGCGGTGCCGATGGACATGGACACGCCGTGCAGCGCCACCGGGTGCCGCTCACGGATCTGGCGCAGGATGTGCAGTGGCTGGCCGCCTGCAACCATAAAATTCTCGGAGATCACTTCGACGAAATCCACGGCGACCGAGGTTTCAAGAAAGTCGCTGTAATGCTCCTTGCGCAGCCCCAGGCCATAGCCCGAGAAACGTGGATTGGATGTCGCCATGTGATGTGCTCCAGTGCATCGATAGGTCGTTGTACGCATCCCCTACAGGAACGCAATGCTGTTCACTTAAGCGATTTCGGCCTCTGTGGGAGCGGGCTTGCTCGCGATGGTCGTTAACGATGACGCGTT
>NZ_JBEOPQ010000060.1:0-29935 GCF_040310285.1 Pseudomonas sp. HY2-MNA-CIBAN-0224
CCTGCGGCCGCATGCCGTAAAAAAAACCGTTGTTGTGGCTTGTTGGCTCGCGAGCTTTTAAAGATCAAAAGATCGCGAGCAAGCTCGCTCCTACGGAGTGTTGGCTGCACGTTTGGCGGCGGTCTGCGGCCCGCATCGCTACATCAGAACCGTGTAGGAGCGAGCTTGCTCGCGAGCTTTAAAGATCAAAAGATCGCGAGGCAAGCTCGCTCCTACGGGTCAATCCCCGGTCGCAACACCTCGCGCCGGGTCGTTGATCCATTCGCTCCATGAACCCGCATACAGTTTGCCCAGCGGGTAGCCCGCCAGCCCCAGTGAAAACAGGTTGTGACACGCCGTCACGCCCGAGCCGCAATACGCCACCAGTTCATCCGGCGAGCGGCCCGCCAGTTGTTCGGCAAATCGCTGTTTGAGTTGCTCGGCAGGCAAGAAGCGCCCGCTGCTGTCGAGGTTTTCATTAAACGCCGCACATTGCGCACCAGGGATATGCCCGGCAATCGGGTCAATCGGCTCAACCTCACCGCGAAAACGTGGCTTGGCGCGGGCGTCGATCAGGGTCAACCCCGGTTGGCCCAAGCGCGCTTGCAGTTGTTCAGCGCTCAGCACCAAGCGGCTATCCGGCTGGCCATCAAAGGTGCCCGGCACCACAACGGGCTTGTCCGTGGTCAGTTTGAAACCCGCCGCATGCCAGGCCTTCAACCCGCCATCGAGAATAAACACGCCATCGCGCTTGCCCAGCCACGCCAGCAACCACCACGCACGGGCCGCAAACGCACCGGGGCCGTCGTCATACAGCACCACATCGCTGTCCTGATTGATGCCCCACGCCCGCAGTTGCTCAAGCAAGGCCGACGGTTCTGGCAACGGATGGCGCCCCGTGACGCCTTTGATCACCGGGCCACTGAGGTGGCGCTCAAGGTCGGCATATTGCGCACCGGCAATATGGCCTTCGACATAGCTGCTGTGCCCGTAGTCCGGGTCTTCCAGGGCAAAACGGCAATCCAGAATGACCAGACCGGGGTGCGCCTGACGTTCGTTCAGGGCTTGAGGGCTGATCAGTTGCGCAACGGGCATGGCGAACTCCTGAGGGGGATGGGAACAGCGCTACTGTACGACCAATGTCTTTTGCAATGGAACGTAATATTCCTTGAGCAGTTCATCAACCGCAGCACGGTACGGCGGCGTTACATAGCCCGATTCCAGTATCAGCAGTTGGTAGATTCCGCGGGTCAGCGCCTCTTCGGACAGGTGGGTGGCGTTCTCACGAGTGGTACACAAAAAACCCACCCAGGACGTCAGGATGATCCAGGCATTGAGCGTCAGCGATTCGATTTGCTGGGGCGTCATGTCGAGAATGCCCGCCTGCACAAACCCCGAATAGATGGCTTGCCCCTGCGCCAGGCATTGCGTGGAAAAGCCTCGGTAACGCACGGCCAGTTCAGAGTCGCTGAGCAGCAGGTGTTCGATGTCGCGGTACAAAAAGCGGTAATGCCACATGGCATTGAGCAGGTGTTTCAAGTAGTCGCGCTTGTCGCTGACGTCAGGCAAACGGCCTTCGGGCGGGCGCAGAAAGTCCAGCACCAGCACCTCGTACTCGCTAAACAGCACCGAGATAATCGCCTGCTTGTTGGGGAAGTGGTAATACAAATTACCCGGCGAAATCTCCATGTGAGCCGCAATGTGGTTGGTACTGACATTGCGTTCACCCAGCTGGTTAAACAACTCCAGGCTGGTATTGATGATGCGCTGGCTGGTTTTTAATCGTGCGGCCATGGATTGGTCTTCGATGAATATCGAAAAACATCTTAAAGCCTAACCACCGTGGCTCAAACAGCCCGAGTGGCAGACCCCCAATTGACAACATAGAGCGCAGGCTCTAAAAACATCTTGGCTCTTACGAGAACCCCCAACATCCGCAGGGAGCGAACGATGTCTACCGACAGTGCCCACCGCCACGGTTCCTCCAGCGCCTTGGACGATCTCCACAGCCTTTTCGCCCATCAGCGAAAGGCCTACTCAGGTCACCCATACCCACCAATAGCACAACGCCAGCAATGGTTGAAGAGTCTGCGAGTATTGCTGAGCCGCGAGCGCGACGTGTTGATTGACGCCATCAGCCAGGACTTCAGCCACCGCAGCCCCGACGAAACCTTGTTTGCCGAGCTGATGCCCAGCTTGCAGGGCATTGACTACACCCTCAAACACCTCAAACGCTGGATGAAGCCGTCATCGCGCCATGTGGGCGTGATGTTCCAGCCCGCCAGCGCCAAGGTGGTGTATCAGCCCGTGGGCGTGGTGGGTGTGATCGTGCCGTGGAACTACCCGCTGTATTTGGCCATGGGGCCTTTGATCGGCGCTTTGGCGGCGGGCAATCGGGTGATGCTCAAACTCAGTGAGTACACGCCAGCCACCGGCCGTTTGCTCAAAGACCTGCTGGGGCGGATTTTCCCCGAGGACATGGTTGCTGTGGTGTTGGGCGACGCCGAAGTGGCGGTCGCGTTTTCCAGCCTGCCCTTCGACCACCTGCTGTTCACGGGTTCGACCCATGTCGGCAAGCAGGTGATGCGTGCCGCCGCCGATAACCTGACCCCGGTGACGCTGGAACTGGGCGGCAAATCCCCTGCGATTGTCTCGACTGACGTGCCGCTCAAAGACGCCGCCCGGCGCATCGCCTGGGGCAAAACCCTGAACGCCGGGCAAACCTGCATCGCGCCCGACTATGTGCTGGTGCCGCACGAGCGGGTCGATGGTTTTATCGAGGCTTACCGCCAGGCCGTACTCGATTTTTATCCAACGCTGGCCGACAACCCGGACTACACCGCCATCATCAGCGAGCGCCAATTGGCGCGACTTGAACACCTGCAAACAGACGCCAGCGAAAAAGGCGCCCGGCTGATCCCGCTCTACGCCCACGGTCAAGGGCGGCGCATGCCCCATACGTTGCTGCTGAATGTGAACGACCAGATGCAGGTCATGCAGGACGAGATCTTCGGCCCGCTGCTGCCTGTTGTCGCGTACAGCACGCTCGATGAAGCGCTTGCCTACATCAACTCAAGACCTCGCCCACTCGCGCTCTATTACTTCGGATACAACAAGGCCGAACAACAGCGCGTCCTCCAAGACACCCACTCGGGCGGCGTCTGCATTAACGACACGCTGCTGCACGTGGCCATCGACGACCTGCCGTTTGGCGGCATCGGCCACAGCGGCATGGGGCGTTACCACGGCCACGAAGGTTTCCTGACGTTCAGCCACGCCAAAGGGGTGTTGAGCAAACAGCGCTGGAACAGTTCGCTGGCGGTTTACCCGCCGTATGGCCGGTCGCTGGTACGCCTGATTCAAAAGCTGTTTATCCGATAGCCTCAGACGGCGAGACCAAGCCATGCCGGAATTTATGGATGAACCGACGCTCCTGTCCCGCCGCGGTGTTTTAAAAGTCGGCCTTTGCGCCTCGGCTTTTCTGGCCACTGCCGGGCTGGGCGCCAGCCTCAGCGGCTGCTCGGCCACTTTCAGCGCCCGGGGTTTCAGGGTGCTGCGCAGTACCGACCTGGTGTTTTTACAGGCGCTGGTGCCGGTGATGCTGGCGGGCAGCATTTCGCACACCTCCCTGCCGGGAGCGACAGACGCCACCTTGCACACGCTGGACAACAACCTGGCTCACCTCTCGCCAGAGCTGCTCAAGCTGACCCTGCAGTTATTCGACGTGCTGGCCATGCCGGTGACACGCGGCCCGCTCACGGGGCTTTGGAGCAGTTGGGAGAAAACCACCCCCGATCAAATCCGCTACTTCCTGCACCGCTGGCAAAACAGCAGCTTGAGCCTGTTGCGCATGGGCCATGCCTCGCTGCTGCAACTGGTGATGATGAGCGGCTACGAAAAGCCCGAGTTGTGGCCCCATTGCGGGTACCCCGGCCCGCCGACGGTTTAACTCACACAATAATAATTTTCATGAGACGTCCTTATGCCTGTACCCGATCTATTTCGCGAGGGCCTGGCCCGCGGATGGAAAACCCATAACGGCTCAACCCTCGACAACGACCTGACGCTGGAAGCCGACATCGCCATCATTGGCAGCGGCGCCGGGGGTGGCACAACGGCAGAAATCCTCAGCAACGCGGGCTTTAAAGTGCTGCTGATCGAAGAAGGCCCGCTCAAGACCAGCAGCGATTTCAAGCTGCTCGAAGGCGAGGCTTACACCAATCTGTATCAGGAAGGCGTCGGGCGCATGAGCAAAGACGGCGCCATCAGCATCCTGCAAGGCCGCGCGGTGGGCGGGACGACCCTGGTCAACTGGACCTCCAGTTTTCGCACCCCGGCGCCGACGCTGGAGCACTGGGCCCGCGAGCATGCGGTCAGCGGCCACAGCGAAGAGGCCATGGCGCCCTGGTTTGCGCAGATGGAGCAACGACTCGGTGTGGCCCCGTGGTTGGTCCCGCCCAACGCCAACAACGAGGTGATCCGCACCGGCTGTGAAAAACTCGGCTACCGCTGGCATGTAATCCCGCGCAATGTGCGCGGCTGCTGGAACCTGGGGTATTGCGGCATGGGCTGCCCGACCAATGCCAAGCAGTCGATGCTGGTGACAACTATCCCCGCGACCCTCGAAAACGGTGGCGAGCTGCTGTATCTGGCCCGCGCCCGGCGCTTGTTGATCACAGGCGATCACATCACCGGCCTGGAGTGCCAAGCCATGGACAGGCGCAGCGTGGCGCCCACAGGCTGCACCATTACGGTCAAGGCGCGGCATTACGTGCTGGCCGGCGGCGGCATCAACAGCCCCGGCCTGCTGCTGCGCTCAGAGGCTCCCGACCCGTACAGGCGAGTGGGCAAGCGTACGTTTCTGCACCTGGTCAACTTCTCGGCTGCGCAGTTTGCGACGGCGATCAATCCGTTTTACGGCGCCCCGCAGTCGATTTATACGGACCACTTTCAGTGGCAAGACGGCGCAACCGGCCCCATGGGCTACAAGCTCGAAGTGCCGCCCTTGCACCCGGCGCTGGCCGCCACCTTGTTTGGCGGCTACGGCGAAACCAACGCCGAACACATGGCGCAACTGCCCAACACCCACATGATGCTGGCCCTGATGCGCGACGGTTTTCACCCCGACAGCCCCGGCGGTAACGTTGAATTACGCAGTGACGGCAGCCCCGTGCTCGATTACAGCGTCACGCCCTATAGCTGGGACGGGCTCAGGCGGGCGTTCCACAGCATGGCCGAGATCCAGTTTGCCGCCGGGGCCAGCGCCGTGATGCCGTTGCACAGCGATGCGCGCTACCTGAAAACCCTGAGCGAAACCCGCGAGCACATCAATAACCTGAGCTTTGAGCTGTACCGAACGCGCCTGGCCAGCGCCCATGTGATGGGCGGCTGCGCCATGGGGGAGAACCCGCACATGGCGGTCACCGACAGCCTCGGGCGTCATCATCAGTTACGCAATCTGTCGATCCATGATGGCTCTTTGTTCCCCACCAGCATCGGCGCCAACCCACAATTGTCGGTGTACGCACTCACCGCCAAACTCGCCACACAGCTGGCCCAACGGCTTAAAAATCCGTGAAAAAGGAGTTAACTGGCGGCGTCTATAGTGCTTTCTTCTTAAATTGGCGACTTGGCCGACCGGGAATGCTGCGATACCATCCGACTCCCCAACGGATTCCCGCCAGGACGACGCGATGAACCGAGTGTTGTACCCAGGTACATTTGACCCCATTACCAAGGGCCATGGCGATCTGGTCGAGCGTGCCTCGCGCCTGTTCGATCACGTGATCATTGCGGTCGCGGCCAGCCCCAAAAAAAACCCGCTTTTCCCTCTGGAACAGCGCGTTGAGCTGGCGCGTGAGGTCACCAAGCACCTGCCCAATGTCGAGGTAGTCGGCTTCTCGACGCTGCTTGCGCACTTCGCCAAAGAACAGAACGCCAATGTGTTTCTGCGTGGCCTGCGTGCCGTGTCGGACTTCGAGTACGAGTTTCAGCTGGCGAACATGAATCGCCAATTGGCCCCCGACGTCGAAAGCCTGTTTCTAACGCCGTCCGAGCGCTATTCGTTTATATCGTCGACGTTAGTCCGTGAAATCGCGGCTTTGGGCGGCGATATCAGCAAGTTTGTCCACCCGGCTGTGGCTGACGCCCTGACCGAGCGGTTTCGCAAGAAGTAACCGCTGAAGCGGCGCCCGCGTGCACTGCGGGCGCCAATGCGGCACAATTGCCGCATTCGATTTTAGTTGCCCGGGCAAACCGCCCCGGCCGGAGTACCCATGTCCCTGATCATCACCGACGATTGCATTAACTGCGACGTCTGCGAACCCGAGTGTCCGAACGCTGCTATTTCCCAGGGTGAAGAGATCTACGTGATCGACCCGAACCTGTGCACCCAGTGCGTAGGCCACTACGACGAGCCGCAGTGCCAGCAGGTGTGCCCGGTTGACTGCATCCCGCTGGATGAAGCCCACCCGGAAACCGAAGAACAGCTGATGGAAAAATACCGGCTGATCACTGGTAAGGCTTGAAGCACAAGGCCTTTGTAGGAGCGAGCTTGCTCGCGATCTTTCGCTTTTAAAGATCAAAAGATCGCGAGCAAGCTCGCTCCTACAGAAGCAGTCGTTACTTTTGGCAGCGTGGGCAGAACACGCTGGCTCGCTGGCCCAGTTTGACCTCGCGCAGTTCGGTGCCGCAGACCTTGCACGCCTCATAGGCACGGCCGTACACGAACAGTTCCTGCTGGAAGTAACCCGGCTGGCCGTCACCGCCGATAAAGTCGCGCAGCGTGGTGCCGCCCCGCTCTATCGCCGCCGTCAGAATCCGCTTGATCTCAATCGCCAGCTTTAAATAACGCGCCCGCGAAATGCCCCCGGCCTCGCGACGCGGGTCAATGCCTGCGGCAAACAGCGCTTCTGTCGCATAGATATTGCCCACGCCCACCACCACGGCGTTGTCCATGATGAAGGGCTTGACCGCCATCGAACGCTTGCGTGACAGCTGGAACAACCGCTCGCCATCAAACAGGTCGGTCAACGGCTCCGGCCCCAGCTTGATCAGCAGTTCGTGGTTCAGCGGATCAAGGCTCCAGAGCATCGCGCCAAAGCGTCGCGGGTCGGTGTAGCGCAAGGCCAGCCCCGACTCCAGTTCAATGTCGACGTGCTCATGCTTGAGCGCCGGCAGGCCCGCTTCGACCAGACGCAAATTGCCCGACATGCCCAAGTGGCTGATCAACGTTCCGACTTCGGCGTTGATCAGCAAATACTTGGCGCGGCGCTCAACCTGCACGATTTTCTGCCCGGACAAACGCACATCCAGGTCTTCGGGGATCGGCCAGCGCAGACGCCGGTCACGCACAATGACCCGGCTGACCCGCTGCCCTTCAAGGTGCGGGGCAATGCCCCGGCGGGTGGTTTCGACTTCTGGTAATTCAGGCATCTAGTCAGCCCCTAACTCGCGGATACTTTCTTTAACGTTCTCGAAGTCATACTCGGACAAACCAATGTAGTCCAGCACCAGATGGCTGATGCTGTTCCATTCATGGTCTTCACGCTGGTTGCCGAGGACTTTGGACGACGCACAGATATGCTCGGCCATTTTCAGCACCGCCAGCAGGTTTTTCAGCGGGCCGTTGCGCGAGGACTCGTCGCTGAAAATAGCCAGCGCATTGTGGTGGTTGGCAATCGCCTCGGTCAGGTGCCCCGGCAAGCGCCAGGATTTGGCCGTGTAGTAGCCGACCACCGCATGGTTGGTGTTGAAGTGGCGGTTTTCCGTGTCCACCACGCGACGGCCAGGGCCTGCATTGGCGTAGCCCTGTTCCAGCACGTGCATGTAATCCGGGAAGCGCTTGAGCATCAGCGGGATGCCGCAATCGTGAAACAAGCCCAGCGCATAGGCTTCATCGGGCGCCGACATGCCGGTGCGCTTGGCCAGGCTGAGGCTGGTCATGGCAACGTCCTGGGCGGTGTCCCAGAAACGGTTGAGGGTGACGATGGTGTCGTCACCCATCTCGCCCTTGATCGACTGCGCATTGATCAGGTTGATGACTGTACGGCTGCCCAGCAGCGTGACTGCGCGACGAATCGAAGCGATTTTGTTGGTCAGGCCGTAGTACGGCGAGTTGACGATTTTAAGCAGCGCACCCGACAAACCAGGGTCCTGAGCGATCAAGCGCGCAATCACCTCAAGGTCCGGGTCCGGCATGTACTGCTCCATCTGCAAATCCACCATGATTTGCGGTTGAGGCGGCACGCTGATGCCTTGCAAAGCCTGACTGATCTGTTGCGATGAAAGCTCTGGGGGCATGTCTGCACACTCTGGAATAGGCGGCGATTCTAGCGGAATTTTCTGCGCGGATGGGCACGCGATCCGACGCAATACCGCGAATCAACCAAGCTTGCAGGCAGCGTCTAAGGCTATAATCGCGCCCTTTTCAATACCCGGAGCGACTTCATGTCCCTGCCAAGCCTGCGCCTTAAAGCCAATGCCGATCGACGCCTGCGCGCCGGCCACTTGTGGGTCTACAGCAACGAAATTGATGTAGCCACCACCCCGCTTAACGGCTTTAAAGCCGGTGACCAAGCGCTGCTCGAAACCGCAGGTGGCAAGCCGCTGGGCATCGTGGCCATGAGCCCGAACAACCTGATCTGCGCGCGCGTGCTGTCGCGTGACATCAAGCTGCCCTTGGACAAGTCGCTGCTGGTTCACCGCCTCAACATGGCCCTGTCCCTGCGTGACCGTCTGTTCGACAAGCCTTACTACCGTCTGGTGTACGGCGATTCCGACATGCTGCCAGGCCTGGTGGTTGACCGTTTCGGCGACATTCTGGTGGTGCAACTGGCCTCTGCCACCATGGAACGCCACAAAGACGACGTGGTTGCAGCGCTGGTTCAAGTGCTCAAGCCACGCGGCATCCTGTTCAAGAACGACTCGGCAGCCCGCGATGCAGAAGGCCTTGAGCGTTACGTCGAAACCGTCTTCGGTCTGGTACCGGAGTGGGTGGGCCTGGAAGAAAACGGCGTCAAGTTCGAAGCACCGGTCATGGAAGGCCAGAAAACAGGCTGGTTCTACGACCACCGCATGAACCGCGCGCGTTTGGCCCCGTACGTCAAAGGCAAAAAAGTCCTCGACCTGTTCAGCTACATCGGTGGGTGGGGCGTGCAGGCAGCGGCGTTTGGCGCCAGTGAAGTGATCTGTGTCGATGCCTCGGGGTTTGCCCTTGACGGCGTTGATCGCAATGCCGCGCTGAACGGCGTGGCCGACAAAGTCACCAGCATGGAAGGCGACGTGTTCGAAGCCCTGCGCGAGCTCAAAGCCAACGAAGAGCGCTTTGACGTGATCGTGGCGGACCCGCCTGCCTTCATCAAACGCAAAAAAGACCTGAAAAACGGTGAAGCGGCTTACCGCCGTCTCAACGAGCAAGCCATGCGTTTGCTCAATAAAGACGGGATTCTGGTCAGCGCTTCGTGCTCGATGCACTTGCCGGAAGACGATCTGCAAAACATCCTGCTGACCAGCGCCCGCCATCTGGACCGCAACATCCAGATGCTCGAACGCGGCGGCCAGGGCCCGGATCATCCGGTGCACCCGGCGATTGTCGAAACGCGCTACATCAAGAGCATTACCTGCCGTTTGCTGCCTAACACCTAAACCCCCTTGTGGGAGCGGGCTTGCTCGCGATTGGCACGACACGGTTTAACTGAAAACCGCATCGCCTGCATCGCGAGCAAGCCCGCTCCCACGGGTTTAGCATCAGGGCTTATCCACCCGCGGGCTCAGCACCGCACCGCCGATCTGCAACGACTGATATCGCGGTTTCACCAGTTGGACTTCCCCTTCGCGAATCTTCTTGATCAATTCAAGCGGGTTATCGTCCATTTCATACAACCCGGCACGCAGCCACTTGCCCTGGGCATTGCGCTTGAAAAAGTACAGCGGGCCCGGCCATTCCTGCTTGGGCAACTGCAGCACTTCAAGCTGCCCGTCCTGATCCAGATCGACAGCCCACATCGCACACCCCGGATACCGGCACAGATGGCCAGCCATGCCCAGCGCATCGAACTGCTCGCTGCCGTCCACGGCAGGGCCGATCCACTCCAGTAACCGATCGTTCTGCGCCGCCCCGGCCCGGCCGATCTCGACCTCCTTGAGCCGCTTCAGCAGCACCGCCCGCGCAGGCTCGGTCAGCACCTCACCGCGCTCGACTTGCCCCAGCAACGTTTCATACGCCTGCATGCCCGGCGCACCCAAACGAAAGCGCAAGGTGTCGGCATCAAAGGTTTCAACCGGGGTTTTGCCATTAAGTACGCGCTGTACCTGGTTCTGCGCACTGATCTTCAACGGGCTGAACCACGGCGTGTGAATCCCCAGCAACAGCACCACGCACGCCAGCGCGATCCACGGGTTGCTGACCCGTAAACTGCCCAGCCAGGTCGATTTCGAGGCAAACACGGCCCACAGCGCCGCCACACAATGGGCGAACACCACCAGCACCAGCAACATCGCCAACACACGGCTTGGGGTCAGGCCGTATTGTTCAATACGTAACCAGCTTGAATACCCGGCCAGCACCACCAGCACCGGCAAACACAGCAGGCACAGATCCACCATGCGCACGAGCCACAGCGGGTAGCCGCTGCTTTGATGTCCGTCCTGAAACACCCCGTTGAGCAAGAACAGGTTGGCCGCTACCAGGCACACCATGATCGGCGTCGAATAGCCGGTGTCCCAAATGGGCGCCAGACCGCTGAACGGCAAGGTAAACGTGAACACAATGGCGATCATTGAACTGAGCGGCAGCAAAAAGCGGCACAGCGTGAGCAATATGCCACGCAACAGACCAATCACCCGGTCGTTATCACGGCCCATTTGCAGCCCCAGGGCAAACACCACCGCCGAGCTGACACAGACAAAACCATCGGTAAAAAACAGTTTGTTCAGCGCCACAATGCCGAGCATTTTGAACAGGCTGCCCCACAACAGCAGCAACGCCCAAAACACCGCATTCAGCAGCAAGCCCAGCAGCACGATAAACACCGTGTCCCAGGCATGCCGGAACAAATCTTCATAGCGCGGCATGCGCCCTTCACGGGTCGGCCAACTCAAGATAAACGCCGTACATATGTAGGCGATGACCACGGCAAAGCAGGTCCAGCTACCGCTCAACCAGTGGCTGTAAAGCCAGGTTTCGCTGTACTTCCAGAACACCCACGCGCTGATCGCCGTCATCACGCAGGTAAGGCCCAGCACCAGCCAGACAGCGCCTCGCTGACGCACGTTGTCGCCCAGCAGCAACAGGTTGATTCCGCCCACCAGCACGGCGGTCACCAGCGCGTATTTGATGCCCGGCTCAGCAATGTCACTGGCCAGCCACAGTAAAAGCCCTTGCACCAGGCCAATGGCCAGGCTGGCCTTGACGGATCGTTTGAGGGTTAGCATTCAGAATCCCTGCTGAAAAAACAGCCATCACTCTATCGCCTGAGCATTGCACAGTCGCTTATTTGTGCTTGCACCCGACGGGTTGCCCCATTCCCTCCCACCGCCAGCCGTGTAGAATCGACGCATTCATCGCCAATCATCCCCGGCGGGTTTATGAGCTCAAGCCCAAGCGTGCGGCGATCCCGCAGCGTTCACGGCAACTAGTGGATACGTGGTCATTTTCTGTGTGATCCCCTAGCGATTAGAAGCTCACTTCCCTGTTTGTTACCTGATTAGCCGCCCGGAGTTGTTCCATGCCTGACTATCGTTCCAAGACCTCCACCCACGGCCGCAACATGGCCGGCGCCCGCGCTTTGTGGCGCGCCACGGGGATGAAAGATGCCGACTTCAAAAAGCCGATCATCGCCATTGCCAACTCCTTTACCCAGTTCGTACCCGGCCACGTCCACCTCAAGGACATGGGCCAACTGGTGGCCCGCGAGATCGAGCGGGCTGGCGGCGTTGCCAAAGAATTCAACACCATTGCCGTAGACGACGGCATCGCCATGGGCCACGACGGCATGCTGTATTCGCTGCCGAGCCGCGAGATCATCGCCGACGCCGTCGAGTACATGGTCAACGCCCACTGCGCCGACGCCATTGTGTGTATTTCCAACTGCGACAAAATCACCCCTGGCATGCTGATGGCCGCACTGCGCCTCAACATCCCGGTGATTTTCGTGTCGGGCGGGCCAATGGAAGCGGGCAAAACCAAGCTCGCCAGCCACGGCCTCGACCTGGTCGACGCCATGGTCATCGCCGCCGACTCCAGCGCTTCTGACGAGAAGGTTGCCGAGTACGAGCGCAGCGCCTGCCCAACCTGCGGTTCGTGCTCCGGCATGTTCACCGCCAACTCCATGAACTGCCTGACCGAAGCCCTGGGCCTGGCCTTGCCGGGCAACGGTTCGACCCTGGCGACCCACAGCGACCGCGAGCAACTGTTCCTGCAGGCAGGCCGCACCATCGTCGACCTGTGCCGCCAGTACTACGTCGAAAACGACGAATCGGTATTGCCGCGCAACATCGCCAACTTCAAGGCGTTCGAAAACGCCATGACGCTGGACATCGCCATGGGCGGCTCGACCAACACCATCCTGCACTTGCTGGCCGCTGCCCAAGAGGCCGAGATCGACTTCGACCTCAAAGACATCGACCGCCTGTCGCGCCATGTGCCGCAGCTGTGCAAAGTGGCGCCGAACATCCAGAAGTACCACATGGAAGACGTGCACCGCGCTGGCGGCATTTTCTCCATCCTCGGTTCGCTGGCCCGTGGCGGCTTGCTGCACACCGACTTGCCGACCGTGCACAGCGCGACCATGGCAGATGCCATCGCCAAGTGGGACATCACCCAGACCGACGACGAAGCCGTGCACACGTTCTTCCGTGCAGGCCCTGCCGGTATCCCGACGCAGACCGCGTTCAGCCAGTCGACCCGCTGGGACACCCTGGACGACGACCGTGAAAACGGCTGCATCCGCAGTGTCGAGCACGCCTACTCGCAAGAAGGCGGCCTGGCCGTGCTGTACGGCAACATCGCGCTGGACGGTTGCGTGGTAAAAACCGCCGGTGTTGACGAGTCGATCCACGTGTTTGAAGGCAACGCCAAGATCTTTGAAAGCCAGGACAGCGCCGTGCGCGGCATTCTGGCTGACGAAGTGAAGGCCGGTGACATCGTGATCATCCGTTACGAAGGCCCTAAAGGCGGCCCGGGCATGCAAGAGATGCTGTACCCGACGTCGTACCTGAAATCCAAAGGCCTGGGCAAAGCCTGCGCCCTGCTGACCGACGGCCGTTTCTCGGGCGGCACCTCGGGCCTGTCCATCGGCCACGCTTCGCCAGAAGCCGCCGCCGGTGGTGCGATTGGTCTGGTGCAAGATGGCGACAAAGTGCTGATCGACATTCCGAACCGCTCGATCAACCTGTTGGTCAGCGACGAAGAACTGGCGGCACGCCGTGTTGAGCAGGACAAAAAAGGCTGGAAGCCGGTTGAAGTCCGCCCACGCAAAGTCACCACCGCCCTCAAGGCCTACGCCTTGCTGGCCACCAGCGCCGACAAGGGCGCGGTGCGTGATAAGGCGCTGCTGGACAAATTGGTGCCATAAGCCAACGCGTTATACAAAAATCCCGGCCATGTGCCGGGATTTTTGTTTGATGCATCTGCGTTTACTGGATCTCATCTGGCTTGACGATCACCCAGTTTTTGTCCGCCGTCACCGGCAGGCCGGCTTTGGCCTGGGCCGCTGCGTTTTTGGCAATCATGCCTTGCAGTTGCGCCATGTATTTGTCTTTGCGGTTTATCCACAGGTGGATCCCGCCTTTGTCCACGTCAACGCTGTGGAACAACATGTAGCCGTCACTCGATGGCGTATCGCCGCCCACCAGCACCGGTTTTTTCCATTGGTCGATGTAGGTCAGGATCGCCGCCTGTTTACCCGCCATCCAGGTGGCCGGGGTCCAGAGGTAAGGCGTGAGTTCCAGGCCCATGTTGGCCTCTTCGTTGTACGTGCCCGCGCTGATCTGTTTACGCGCCGTGGTCAGCTCGCCGGTGTCGCGGTTTTTCAGCAGGGTGCTGACACCGATGACGTTCTGCGGTTTGACGTTGTAGCCGTACTTGGGATCGGCCGCGACCATGCGCACCAGTTCTTCCGAGGCTGCGGTCATGACGTACACGTCGATGCCGTTTTCCATCAGCTTGTTGAACAGTTCGACCTGACCGGCAAACACCTTGGGCGGCTGGATTTCAGCAGTCTTGACCGTGTCGCCTTCGTAGTAAGACACCGGGATCGGCTGGCAGGACGCCATTAACTCATCCACATAGCCTTTGAGCTGTTGCAGGGTGAAGCCCGAAAACACCTGCGCCACCCACGGGTAGCAGACCATGTCGTCGATTTCGCACAAACGGTAGTAGTAGCTGAACAGGCTTTCCTGGTGCTCGGCCGTGTCTTTGAACGGGATCAGCTTGAGCGACGGGTCCAGGCTGTCACGGGTGATCAGGCCGAGGTTTTCCATGTACGGCAGCAACGCTTCTTCAAGGTCGTTGCGGTAGCTGGTGTTGTCCATGTCAAAGACCGCGAAGTTTCCTTTGTTCGCGTTGGCCGCAATCATGGCGTTCAATTGCTTCGCCTGATCGGCCGGCCAGTGTTCCAATTCGGTTGCCAACACCTGCCCGGCCAAGCCCAAACACAGGGTTGCAGCTATCAACTTCGCCGTCAGCCTCATCGACTATGCTCCTTAAGAAAGGCGACGACGCTAGCAAACCTCTGTGACAGTTTTAGCGTGGATGCGACCTCGACCGTCTTGATAACGCCATGCGCTTATTCCAAAAGTGAAGGTAGTCATTCCAGAACGATATATTTCGAGCTATATCAACCTGTTAGCATTTCCGGTTCGAAAATTTTATCGCTTGAAGACGTCCCTTACGTCGTCCCCCTCTCCCCCGGAGCCCTCATGAATGTCCCGCTGATTCTCAATCTGCTGGTGTTCCTCGCGTTGCTGTTCGGCTTGTCGCTGACCCGCCACACCGCGTGGAGCCTGGCAAAAAAAGTCCTGCTGGCGCTGGTTATCGGCGTGCTCTTCGGCTTGGGCTTGCACCTGGTCTACGGCACGGACAGCCAAACCCTGAAAACCTCTATCGGCTGGTTCGAACTGGTCGGCAGTGGCTACGTGCAACTGTTGCAGATGATCGTCATCCCGCTGGTCTTTGCCTCGATCCTGAGCGCCGTGGCGCGCCTGCATAACGCGTCGTCGCTGGGCAAGATCAGTTTCCTGACCATCGGTACGTTGCTGTTCACCACCATGATCGCGGCCCTGGTGGGCATCGGCCTGACCAACCTGTTTGGCCTCACCGCCGACGGCCTGGTCGCGGGCGCTGCCGAAATCAGCCGCCTGCACGTGATTCAGAGCGACTACGCCGGCAAGGTCTCGGACCTCAACGTGCCGCAGTTGCTGCTGTCGTTTATCCCGCAGAACCCGTTCGCTGACCTGGCCCGCGCCAAGCCGACGTCGATCATCAGCGTGGTGATCTTCGCCGCCTTCCTTGGCATTGCCGCCCTGCAACTGCTCAAGGATGATCCGGAAAAAGGCAGCAAAGTACTGAACGCCATCGACACCCTGCAAGCCTGGGTGATGCGTCTGGTGCGTCTGGTGATGAAACTGACCCCGTACGGCGTGTTGGCGTTGATGACCAAAGTGGTCGCCACCTCCAACCTGCAAGACATCCTCAAGCTGGGCAGCTTTGTGGTGGTGTCGTACATCGGCCTGGCGCTGATGTTCGTGATTCACGGGGTGATTTTGTCGGTGTCGGGCGTTAACCCGCTGCGCTTCTTCCGCAAAGTCTGGCCGGTACTGACCTTCGCCTTCACCAGCCGTTCGAGCGCGGCGAGCATCCCGCTGAGCATCGAAGCGCAAACCCGCCGCTTGGGCATTCCGGCTTCGATTGCCAGCTTTGCGGCCTCGTTTGGCGCGACCATCGGGCAAAACGGCTGTGCCGGTCTGTACCCGGCCATGCTCGCGGTGATGGTTGCCCCCACGGTCGGCATCAACCCGCTGGACCCGGTATGGATCGCTTCGTTGGTGGCCATTGTGACCATCAGTTCGGTGGGCGTTGCGGGCGTGGGCGGCGGTGCAACCTTCGCGGCCCTGATCGTGCTCCCGGCCATGGGCTTGCCGGTGTCGTTGGTAGCGTTGCTGATCTCGGTCGAACCGTTGATCGACATGGGCCGCACGGCGCTGAACGTCAGCGGCTCAATGGTCGCCGGTACAGTCACCAGCCAGACGTTGCACCAGACCGACAAGGCCATTCTGGCCGAAGACGATCATGGTGATCTGGCGCATACGTAACGTAGGAATCTGTGTAGGAGCGAGCTTGCTCGCGATCTTTTGATCTTTAAAAGATCGCGAGCAAGCTCGCTCCTACAGGGGATGTGTCAGCCTTACAGCCTTTCCCACACCTCAAAGCTAAACGCCGGTTTGCCCTCTGCGGCGGCATGCTTGTCTTCTGACACCAACGCCCACTGCGCCTGATCGAACTCAGGAAACCACGCATCCCCTTCCGGGCTCAAACCCACACGCGTCAGGTACAACCGGTCGGCATCCGCCAGCCCCTGGGTGTACAACTGCGCGCCGCCAATCAGCATCAGTTCGCTCACGCCCTGCTCAATGGCCCAGGCTTCGGCGCGCTCGACGGCGGCCTCCAGCGAGGCAAACACTTCGGCACCTTCGAGCTGCAAGCCGGTCTGACGACTTACCACCAGGTTCAAGCGCCCCGGCAGCGGGCGGCCCAGCGAATCCCAGGTCTTGCGACCCATGATGATCGGCTTGCCCAAGGTGGTGGCCTTGAAATATTTGAAATCCGCCGGCAAATGCCACGGCATGCTGTTGTCGACGCCGATCACGCGGTTTTCACCGAGGGCCGCGATCAGGCTGAGGGGGAGTGATTTTTTCATGCCGCCGAGGATACCAGAGCCGCCCGCGCTGTCAGTACCCCGCCTGACTAACCGGCATACAGCGGTTATGCTCATGACTCACTTGAATGGAATGTCGCGTGACTGAACTTTCCCCGTTGCAACGTCTTTGGCTGACCGAAACCGTGCGCCTGCGCGAAGAGCATGCTGGCCCGCTGGACGATCTGGAAGCCAACCGCCGCGCCCGCAGCAGCGCCGGTGACCTGAGCACACGCCTGCAAAACCGTGCGCTGTGGCTGGCCGAGCGCGATGGCCTGGTCACGGCCATGCGCCATTGGCTGCAAGGCTCGCGCCTGGCGCTGCTAGGCCTCGCCGTGCTGGCCTTCATCAGCGGCGGCGGGCTGGCCTTTGCCGCGCTGGGCAATGGGCAAACCCCGGTCAATGTGTTTTGGGCACTCGGCAGCCTGCTCGGCATCAACCTGATTTTGCTGATCAGCTGGCTGCTGGGCCTGCTCTTTGCCGGCGAACACAGCGCCAGCCTTGGGCGTTTGTGGCTGTGGCTCAGCGACAAATTTGCCCGCGACGCCAAGGCCGCGCAGTTGGCCCCAGCGTTGCTGCTGGTGCTGCAACGGCAAAAACTCAATCGCTGGGCGCTGGGCACCTTGGTTAATGGCCTGTGGCTGCTGGCGATGCTCAGCGCGCTGACGCTCATGCTCTTGCTGATGGCCACCCGCCGTTACGGCTTTGTCTGGGAAACCACCATTTTGAGCGCCGATGTATTTGTCAGCGCCACCCGCGCCTTGGGCGTGGTGCCCGGCTGGCTGGGGTTTAGCGGGCCGACCGAAGCAATGATCCGCGCCAGCACCGACACCGCTTACAGCAGTGAAGCCGTGCGTCAGGCCTGGGCCGTGTGGCTGGTGGGCGTAGTCGTGGTCTACGGCGTGTTGCCGCGCCTGTTGCTCGCAGCCTTCTGCCGTTGGCGCTGGATCCGGGGGCGCAACGCGCTGCAACTGGACCTCAACCTGCCCGGCTACAGCCAACTGCGCGAACGCCTGATGCCGAGCAGTGAGCGCCTTGGGGTCAACGACGTGGCCCCCGAGCAGTTGCATAACGTGCACGCCGGGCAGACCGAACTAGACACCGAGGGCGCGCTGATCGTCGCCATCGAGCTGGACGACCAGCACCCGTGGCCGCCCAAACTGCCGACCACGGTCAAAGACGCGGGCATCCTCGACAGCCGCGAGTCCCGTCAAAAACTGCTGGAGCAAATGACCCGTTTTCCGCCTGCACGGCTGGCGATTGCCTGCGACCCACGGCGCTCACCCGACCGGGGCAGCCTTGCGCTGATCGGCGAACTGGCGCGCAGCGCAGCGGCCACCCGTATCTGGCTGCTGCAAGCACCGCCCGGCCAGGTGCTGGACGCCGACCGCCTGAGCGACTGGCATCACGCCTTGGAAAAACTCGGACTGCCGTTCGCCACCAGCGCACCCATCAACTGGCTGGAGACAGGCCATGACTAAGCCACTGACGCTGGCCGTGGTCGGCCACACCAATGTCGGCAAAACCTCGTTGCTGCGTACCCTCACCCGCGATGTCGGCTTTGGCGAAGTGTCCCATCGCCCCAGCACCACCCGGCATGTGGAAGGGGCGCGGTTGTCGGTGGACGGCGAACCGCTGTTGGAGTTGTACGACACGCCGGGGCTGGAAGACGCCATCGCCCTGCTCGACTATCTGGAACGCCTCGACCGCCCCGGCGAGCGCCTTGACGGCCCGGCGCGGGTTGCACGGTTTCTCGACGGCAGCGAAGCGCGCCAGCGGTTTGAACAAGAAGCCAAAGTGCTGCGCCAGTTGCTGGCCTCGGACGCCGGGCTGTATGTGATCGACGCCCGCGAGCCGGTGCTGGCCAAATACCGCGACGAACTCAGCGTGCTGGCCAGTTGCGGCAAGCCGCTGTTGCCGGTGCTCAACTTTGTCAGCAGCCCGCAGCACCGCGAGCCTGAATGGCGCGACGCCTTGGCCCGGCTCGGCCTGCATGCGCTGGTGCGTTTTGACAGCGTGGCCCCGCCGGAAGACGGCGAGCGGCGCCTGTATGAAAGCCTCGCCTTGCTGCTGGAGCATTCACGCGGCGCGCTGCAACGCTTGATCACTGATCAGGAGGCCCAACGCGAAGCACGCAAACACAGCGCCCTGCGCCTGATTGCGGAACTGCTGATTGACTGCGCCGCGTGCCGACGTAGCGTGGCCAGCGAAAAAACCGTCGAGCAGCAGGCCATCAATCAACTGCGCGAAGCGGTTCGCCAACGTGAACAACGCTGCGTCGAGGCGCTGCTCAAGCTGTACGGTTTTCGCCCCCAGGACGCGGCGGCCAGCGACTTGCCGTTGTTGGACGGACGCTGGGGCGACGACTTGTTCAACCCCGAAACCCTCAAGCAATTGGGGGTGCGCGTGGGCGGCGGAATCGCCGCCGGCGCCGCTGCCGGGGCGGGTGTGGACTTGATGGTCGGCGGCCTGACCCTGGGCGCAGCAGCACTGGCCGGGGCGATCGCCGGGGGCGCGCTGCAAACGGCGCGCAGCTATGGCAGCCGCTTGCTGGGCAAGCTCAAGGGCCAGCGCGAATTGACCGTGGACGACAGCGTATTGCGCTTGCTGGCCTTGCGTCAGCGCCAGTTGCTGCACGCCCTGAACGCACGCGGGCATGCGGCCGTCGACAGCATCCAGGTCGCCACCCCGCAAGACAAAACCTGGCGCGAAGGCAAACTGCCCGAGCCGCTCAACAAAGCCCGGGCGTACCCGCAATGGTCATCGCTCAACCCGCACCCCAAATTGAGCCAGGCCGAGCGCCAGGAGCAGATCGAGTTGCTGGCCGAGCAAATCTGACTACGGCACCTCTTCTGTGGGAGCGGGCTTGCTCGCGATACAGGCAACACGGTGCATCCGCTAAAACGCGGTGATTTCATCGCGAGCAAGCCCGCTCCCACAAGGGTTAGGTGTTTAACAGGTTCAAGGCTTTGGCCTTGAGCTGTTGCAAGTCGATGAGCGGGGCGTGCAGTTGCTTGGCCTGTTCGTCCCACAGGCGCATGCGCAGGCTAAGCTCGCACAGCGGGTCTTGCTCAAACGTAACGGCCTCGGCTTCGCTCATCACGCCGCCCTGGTAACCCAAGGTCCTGATACTGGCTTCGCTCAACAGGTCGTAGTAGCCGGGTTGGCGCAACGTCAGGTAGCGCTTGGCCTGTACGTGGTATTCCACCAGTTTGGCCATGCGCTCACTGAACCCCGCCCGACGCAGGTAATCGGCGCCCACCTGTTCATGGCTGACCACGCCGTATCCGCCCATGTTCGGCGCATTTTTGACGCATAAGTGCCCAATGTCATGAAAGAACGCAGCCAACACCACTTCATCGTCATGCCCTTCGACCATCGCCAACTGCGCCGCTTGGGACATGTGTTCGAGCTGTGACACGGGCTCGCCGATGTAATCGTCGGTGCCGAACTGCTGATACAAGGCAAAAACCTGTTCTACCGCCAGTTGTGCCGGTGTCATCACGCCTCCCCCAGTAAACGCGCAATATTGCGCTCGGCCATCGCCGGGCCAACGCTCATGCCCACGCCGGTTTGCATCAAGGCGGCGCTCAGGCCCGGTTCCACGGGCAGCCAGGTAAACGGCTTGGCCCCGCGCGCGCCATAAACGCCTTGCCAGCGCTCCATCACCTGCACTTCACAGCCGAGCGTGTCTTCACACAGTTGCAACATCCAGTTATCGACCTGTTCGGCGTTAAACGGTGATGGATCGCTGCCGTAATGGTGTGAATCACCGACGATCAACTCGCCGTAGGGCGTCGGGCTGATCAACAAGTGAATACCGTGCTCGTCCAGGTACGGGCTCTCGCGCAGGATCTCGGCCTGCACCGCAGCCGCTTCCGGCAAATCGGCAAAAGCGCCGTAATGCACGCAGCTCAGGCCGGTGAGCAGGGCATGTTGCAGTTGCAAATCGATTGTTGGCCGCACTCGCAGCATTTGCAGGCGGCAGACCTGTGGGTTGAGCGTCGCCAACGGCTCGGCCAGCAGGGTTTGATAGTCGTGCCCTGAACAGACAATCACCTGCGCGCCTTTAAAGCTGCCCGCCGTGGTGTGAACCTGCCCCGGCTCGACGTCGCGCACCAGGGTTGAAAAGTGAAACTCCACGCCGAAGTCGCGCTGCAGGTACTGCACCAGCGCCGGAATGGCCTCACGCGAATACACCTGCTGGTCGTCCAGCCCGTGCAACGCGGCGCGATGGTGGTTGAACTGGCCGCCGTAGAGGGCGTCCAGTTCGGCACCGCGCAGCAGTTCGGCGCGGTAACCGTGTTCACGGGCACGGCCTTGGCAAAAGGCCTCCAGCAGGTGCTCTTCAGCCTCGGTGCGGGCAAACAGGTACGCGCCGTTGCGTTTGAGGTCAAAGCCCGCCTGCTGCGCCCATTCGCCCCAGATACCCCGGCTGGCCCGGGCCAGATCGAGCATCACCCCAGGCGGCTGGCCGGTGACCAGCGCCTGGCCGAAGTTGCGCACCGACGCGCCCAAGGGCGTGTGTGTGCGTTCGAAGACATGGACCTTAAGCCCGCGTTTGGCGGCCGCGTAGGCATGGGACAAACCCAGAATGCCAGCGCCGACGATAAGAATAGTCATACACCTGTCCTGAAGAGCACATCCTTGTAGCCGCTGCCGCAGGCTGCGATCGAGCCCGCAGGGGTCGCGCTGTTCAAGAGCGAAGGTCCTTCGGCCCTTATCGCAGCCTGCGGCAGCGGCTACAGGGTTTAGCGTTTATGCAAAGTTATTCGGCCACTTTCTCGGACTTGCCGTCATAGCGTTTGCGCCATTCGGTCAAAATCTGATCGCGGTTTTTTGAGGCCCAGGCGAAGTCGTTTTGGATCAGGCGTTGCTCGTAGTCAGCCGGCAATTCGGTCTGCGGCTTGGCAATTCCAGGCTGCGCGAGCACGGCGAAGTTCTCTTTATAAAGCTCCATCGCCGCCGGGCTGGCCGAGAAGTCAGCGAGCTTTTGCGCCGCTGCTTCATGGGGCGTGCCTTTAATCACGGCTGTGGCTTCGATCTCCCAGCCCAGGCCTTCTTTAGGCAGGATGATGTCCAGTGGCGCGCCCTGGCGCTTGAGCTGCACAGCCGGGTATTCAAACGAAATGCCAATCGGGAACTCGCCCGAGGCGGCCAATTTGCACGGCTTGGAACCGGAGTGAACGTAGTGGCCGATGTTCTGGTGCAGGCCGTCCATGTACACCCAGCCCTGCTTCTCGCCAAAGGTTTGCAGCCACGCGCTCACGTCCAGAAAGCCCGTGCCGGACGACGCCGGGTTCGGCATCACGATCTTGCCCTTGTACTCGGGCTTGGTCAGGTCTTGCCAGCTCACCGGCTTGCTCAGGCCCTGTTTTTCGGCCTCAACCGTGTTGAAGCAAATGGTTGCGGCCCACACGTCCATGCCAACCCAGGCCGGTGGATTGGCCGGGTCACGGTAGTTGGGGCCGATCTTGGCCAGGTCTTGCGGTGCGTAGGGTTGCAGCATGCCTTGCTGATCGAGGATCGCCAGGCTCGACGCCGCCAGGCCCCAAACGGCATCCGCCTGCGGGCGGTCTTTTTCAGCGAGCAGTTTGGCGGTGATGATGCCGGTGGAATCACGCACCCACTTGATCTCAACGTCCGGGTTGGCCTTCTCGAAAGCTTGCTTGTAGCTCTTCAGTTGCTCGGCTTCGAGGGCGGTGTAGACGGTCAGTTCGGTTTTTGCGGCAAACGCGTTAGCGCTCAAAGCGGTGAGGACAGCAGCGACAAGAGCAAGAGGCTTGAACATGGTGCGGTTCCTTGAGGTGGAAGGGTTATTGCGCCGGTGCGCCTTGGCGCCAGGCTTGGGAGCGGCGCAACACGCCGCGTGAAGCCCAGGCCAGGAGCAGGGACACGCCAATGGAGGTCAGCAAAATCAGGGTCGACATGGCCGCCGCGCCGCCAACGTTGCCGGCGTCGTCCATGTTCAGCACCGCCACCGCCGCGAGGATGGTGTCGGGGCTGTAGAGGAAAATCGCCGCCGACACGGTGGTCATTGCCGAGACAAACAGGTAGCGCACGATGTCCAGCAGCGCGGGCAGGCAAATCGGTACGGTGACGCGCCAGTAATGGCGGTACAGCGGCGCCTTGAGCGACAGCGCAGCGGCTTCGAACTCGCCGTCGAGCTGGCGCAACGCGGTGGTGGCGGTCATTTGCGCGGTGGTCAAATAGTGAGCAATGGTGCACACCACCAGCAGCTCCATGGTCCCGTAGAACACATGCAGCGGGTTGCCCGGCAGGTTGAAGAAAAACACGTAGCCCAACCCCAGCACCAAACCCGGCACCGCCATGGGGATGAAGCTGAGCATGCGCAGCACCAGGTTCAGGCGCTTCTGGGTGTGGGTTTTTTCCATCAGATAGGCGCCGGTGAAGATCACCGCGCTGCCGATCAGCGCCGTGCACAGGGCCATGGTCACGCTGTTGCGGTAGGCCAGCCAGCCGCCACCGGCAGTGTCGTTGAACTGGTAGTGGTTGAGGGACAGCGACAGGTTGTACGGCCAAAATTTGACCAGCGACGAGTACACCGCCATCCCGAACACCAGCAGCAAGGCGGCGCAGATCAGCAACACGATGGCCAGGTAGCAGCCATCTCGCAGCCTCGAAGGCACCGGCTTGAACACCTGGGCACGCCCGCTCATGGCGTCGCCGTGCTGACGGCGCAGCCAGGCATCGACGCCGAAGCTGAACAGCGCGGGCAAGAGCAAGACCATGCCGATCAAGGCGCCGCGACCAAACTGCTGCTGCCCGACCACCGCTTTGTAGGCTTCCAGCGCCAGCACCTGGTAGTCGCCGCCCACCACCACAGGCACGCCGAAGTCGGTGACGGTTAGGGTGAACACCAGGCAAAACGCGGCAAACACGGCCTGCCGCGTGCCCGGCCAGGTGATGCTGCGAAAGGCTTTGAATGGCCCGGCGCCCATGCTCGATGCCGCATCAAACAACCGGGCATCGGCCAGCGACAAGGCGGACAGCAGAATCATCAGGGCATGGGGAAAGGTGTAGATCACCTCGCCGAGGACGATGCCCCAGAAGCCGTAGATGTTGTCTGCAATCAGCCCGCGCAGCAGGCCCTGATTGCCGAACAAATACACCAGGGCAATGCCCGGCAACATCGACGGCGCCATCAGCGGCAGCAACGACAACCCGCGCCAGACGCGCTTGCCGGGGATCAAGGTGCGTTGCAGCGCGTAGGCAAACAGGTACGCCAGCGGTACGACAATCGCCGCTACGCTGAGCGACACTTTTAGGCTGTTACCCACCAGCCAATGAAAGTTATCGCTGGTTACCAACTCCCGCGCCGCGACCCAACCTCCGCCTTGGCCGTCTTGCGCACTGAAGCCACGCCAAAAAATCGCCAGCAACGGCATCAGCACGGCAATGGCCAATATCAGCAGCAACAGCAGTTTGCCGCCTAGGACAAACAACGTGTCGCCCCGTTCAGCCCGCGCAGCGTTACGGGCCAGGGTGTCGGACAGGGGCAAGGTCATTGGCGCGGCCATGTCAGGCAAACACCTGAAGGCTGTTCGGCGGCAAGGCGACGAAGATATCCTGGGCGCCGAGACGCGGCAAATCCTGGCTGCCGACTTCGGCGGTGAGCGGGTGGCCCGGCAGGTGGTTGAGTTCGAAGCTCATGCGGCAGCGATTGCCGAGGAAGGTGATGTCCCGCACCCGTGCCGGGAACAGGTTTTCTTCGTGCAGTACCGGGTTGACGCTGATCGCTTCGGGGCGACAAAACAGCCGCCCCGACTCGACGCGCCCGGCGTCGGCGGCCAAGCGCATATTGACCCCGCCGACCTGCGCGTAGGTGCCGCTGTTATGGTCAAACGGCAGCCAGTTGCCTTGCCCGACAAACTCGGCAACAAAGGGCGTGGCGGGCTTGTTGTAGATCTCTTGCGGGGTAGCGTACTGCTCGACCTTGCCGTTGTTCATCACGGCGATGCGGTCGGCCATCAGCATGGCTTCGTCCTGGTTGTGGGTCACCATCAAGGTGGTGATGCCCAGGCTGCGCTGCAATTGGCGCAACTCGGTGCACAAATGCTCGCGCACCCGGGCATCCAGGGCCGACATCGGTTCGTCGAGCAGCAACAGCGACGGTGCCGGCGCCAAAGCGCGGGCCAGGGCGACTCGCTGCTGCTGACCGCCGGACAGTTGGCCGGGGAATTTCTTTTCGCTGCCCGTGAGGCCCACCAGTTCGAGCATCTCGCTGACGCGCTTGCGCACCACGTCGCGGTTGCTGCCGACCAGGCCGTAGGCGATGTTGGCCTCAACGGTCAGGTTGGGGAACAGTGCGTAGGACTGAAACAGGATCCCGTAGTCCCGTGCTTGCGGGGCGAGGTCTGAGACATCCCGTGAACCGAGGTACAAAACACCATCGTCCTGACGTTCCAGCCCGGCGATGCAGCGCAGCAAGGTGGTTTTACCGCACCCCGAAGGCCCGAGCAGACACACCAGTTCACCCGCTGCCACCTCCAGCGAAACGTTGTCCAGCGCGGTAAAAGCGCCAAAGCGCTTGCTCACGTTGCGCATCTTCATCGGCACGCCGGGTTGGGTCAAAGGGGTTGCGTTCGAGCGGTTCATGGATGCACCTCATCAAGCAGATGGGGTCATCCTAGAGGCGCTATACGTACAAGATGTGGCAGTCAGGCAAAAGCTGCCGATAGAGGTATTGGTGGATTTGGGAGTAATGCTCACAACATTCCTGTGGGAGCGGGCTTGCTCGCGATGGCAGCGACTCGGTATGCCTGAGAAACCGCGCTGCCTGTATCGCGAGCAAGCCCGCTCCCACACATTCCGATCTCAGGCCGGGGCCATTTCCTGCGCCAAGCCCAGAAAAGCCGCAGGCAAGCGCGCTGATTTTCGCTCTTTGAGGCAGTACAAATACTCGGCGATCAGCGGCGCACCTTCGAGGGTCAGTACGCGCAGTTGCGGGTCGTGGGGGACTTCCTGGCGGGCGATGATGCTGATGCCGATACCGCGCAGCACCGCTTCGCGGATCGACTCGCGGCTGCCAATTTCCAGCAGCGGGCCAAAACCAACCCCGGCGCTGCTGAGCAGTTCTTCGGTCAATTTACGCGTGGTCGAGCCTTGCTCGCGCATCAGCAGGCAATGCCCGGCCAAGGCGCTCAGCGGCACGTGATCGAGCTTGGCCAACGGGTGATTGCGGTGCACGGCCACCACCAGCGGGTCGGAACCCAGAACCCGGCGTATCAGCCGTGGGTCTTCCAGCAACTGCGACGAGGCGGCAATGTCGACGCGGTATTCGTCCAGCGCTTCGAGCACTTGCTGGGAGTTGCCAATGTCTACCGACACGACAATCTGCGGCAGGCGCTCGCGGAAGGCTTTGACCAGATCAAGGATGTAATACGGCGCGGTGGCGGCGATGCGCAACGTGCCGGTGCCGTGACCGCTGTTGCGCAAAAAGAACTCGATATCGGCCTCTTGCTGCAACAGCGTTTTAACCATGGGCAGCAAGCGCACGCCTTCATCGCTGAGGGTCAGGCGCCGCCCGCCACGGTAGAACAGTTCTACGCCGTACTGGCTTTCGAGCTGGCGGATCTGGGTGGTCACGGTCGGCTGGCTCAACCCAAGCTTTTTCGCCGCCTGTGTGATGCTGCCCAACTGGGCCACCCGGTAAAACGCTTTCAGCTCGGCACTCAGCACGGTGGCCTCTCTTGATCTATTTGCGCACCAGGCGCAACCCGTTAAACACCACCAACAGGCTCACGCCCATGTCAGCAAAGACGGCCATCCACATGGTGGCCAAGCCCATGAAGGTTACCGCAAGAAAGATCGCTTTAATGACCAATGCCAAGGCAATGTTCTGTTTAAGGATGCTCGCGGTGTCCTGTGACAAGCGAATGAAGGCCGGGATTTTGCGCAGATCGTCGTCCATCAGGGCGACATCTGCGGTCTCAATGGCGGTATCCGTACCCGCTGCCGCCATGGCAAAACCGATCTCGGCGCGGGCCAAGGCCGGGGCGTCGTTGATGCCGTCACCGACCATGCCCACGTGATGGCCCTGTGCATAAAGGGCTTCGATGGCTTTGAGTTTGTCCTCCGGCAGCAAGTTGCCCTGCGCCTGGTCAATGCCCACCTGAGCCGCAATCGCGTTGGCGGTGTGCGGGTTGTCGCCGGTCAGCATCAGGGTTTTAACCCCCAGGGCGTGCAACTCGCGGATCGCTTCGCGGCTGGTTTGCTTGACCGTGTCGGCCACGGCGAACAGGGCCATGGGGCCTGCGCTGTCGATCAGCAAGATCACGGTTTTACCTTGCTCTTCCAGCGCAAAGAGCTTCTCCTCAAGGGCGGGCGAGCACAGGCCCAGTTCTTCGATCAGGCGGTGGTTACCCAAGTGGTAAACCTTGCCGTCGATGTCGCCACGCACGCCGCGCCCAGCCAGCGCCGTGAAGTTATCCACAGTACGCAGCGTCAGGTTTTTATCCACAGCGGCATTGGCCACGGCCATCGACACCGGGTGATCTGAACGCGAAGCCAGGCTTGCAGCCAGCAGCACCGCGCTCTCGGTGTGCAGCGGGTCGAGCGGCAGGTAGTCGGTTTGCACCGGCTTGCCGTGGGTGATGGTGCCGGTTTTATCCAGCGCCAAAAAGTCCAGCTTGTGGCCGCTTTCGAGGTATACACCGCCTTTGACCAGGATGCCTTTGCGTGCAGCGGCCGCCAGACCGCTAACGATGGTTACCGGGGTCGAGATCACCAGCGCGCACGGGCACGCCACCACCAGCAGTACCAGCGCACGGTAGATCCAGTCGAACCACGCCTCGCCCATAAACAGCGGCGGGATAATCGCCACAGCCAAGGCCAGTAGAAACACCACCGGGGTGTAGATTTTGGAGAAGCTGTCGACAAAACGCTGGGTCGGTGCACGGGCGCCCTGGGCTTGTTCCACCGCCAGGATGATGCGCGCCAGAGTCGAGTTGTTGGCCGCTGCGGTAACGCGAAACTCCAGCGAACCGGCCTGGTTGATGGTGCCCGCAAAGACTTTATCGCCCACGGTTTTTTCCACCGGCAGGCTCTCGCCGGTAATCGGCGCCTGATCGATGCTTGAGCTGCCCGCCACCACTTCGCCGTCCAGGCCAATGCGCTCGCCGGGTTTAACCCGCACGATGACACCCGGTTCGACGTCTTTAACCTCACGTTCCAGCCATGTGCCGTCGGCTTGCTGCACGGTGGCTTTGTCCGGGGCCATTTGCATCAGGCCGCTGATGGCGTTGCGTGCACGGTCCAGGGACTTGGCTTCGATCAACTCGGCCACGGTAAACAGGAACATCACCATCGCCGCTTCGGGCCATTGGCCGATCAGCAGGGCGCCGGTCACGGCGATGCTCATCAGCGCGTTGATGTTCAGGTTGAGGTTTTTAAGGGCAATCCAGCCTTTTTTGTAGGTGGTCAGGCCGCCGCTGAAAATCGACACCAGCGCCACCAATGCAATGGCCCAGGTCGGCGCTGCGCCGGTGAAGTGCAGCACTTCTGCCGCCAACGCACCGACACCGGACAGCGCCAGCGGCCACCAGTGTTTTTTCGGCGCAGGCGGCAGCGGCGCGTCAGCATCGGCGCCGGTTTGCAGCGGGTCGGCCTGCATGCCCAAGGATTTAATGGCCGCGACAATCGGATCGGTGGACGGCAGGTCGTGGGTCACCACCAGCACGCGATTGATCAGGTTGAACTCCAACTGCTGCACACCGGCCAGCTTGCCCAGTTTGTTCTGGATCAGGGTTTGCTCGGTCGGGCAGTCCATGGCTTCAATGCGGAAACTGCTCAGGCGCGCGCCCACGGTGGGCGTGGCGCTGAGTTTGATCACGCTCGGCCCGGCAGTGCTTGAACAGCAACTGTGCGCGTGGCTGGCGTGGTCGTGTTTTTCCTCATGGCCGTGGTCATGGTCATGGTCATGGTCATGGTCAGCGTGTGGTTTGTGCGAAGTGTGAATGGAGTCGCTCATCGGGTGCGTCCAAAAAAGGTGCCTGTTGCCAAGTAAAGACCCTGTAGCCACTATAGGGTCAAGCATCCTTTGGGAGATAAGCGCGATGAAGATTGGTGAACTGGCGAAATTGACCGATTGTCAGGTCGAAACCATCCGTTATTACGAGCGTGAAGGCTTGTTGCCAGAGCCTGCGCGCAGTGACGGCAACTACCGTTTGTACACCCAGGCGCATGTTGAGCGGCTGACGTTTATCCGCAATTGCCGCAGCTTGGACATGACCCTCGAAGAAATCCGCAGCCTGCTCAACCTGCGCGACAGCCCGCAGGACCAATGTGAAAGCGTGAATGCGTTGATCGACGAGCACATCCACCACGTCAAGGCGCGCATTGATGGCTTGCAAGCTTTGCAGGCGCAACTGCTCGACCTGCGCCAACGCTGTGGCGAAGGGCCGGGGATGGATCAGTGCGCGATTTTGCAGCGTCTGGAAGTCAGCGGCTCAGTGGCAGCGCCAGAAGGCGAGCCAAGCCATGTGGGCAGAAGCCACGGGCATTAGCCCAACACCCTCGCCCCGTGGGAGCGGGCTTGCTCGCGATACAAACGACGCGGTGTTCTTTTAGACCACAGCGATTCGATCGCGAGCAAGCCCGCTCCCACAAGACGCGAGGGGAGTGGGGTTACACCGCCATCGGTGCGGTCATGGGGGCGTGGTGCTGGTAGCCTTCGAGGCTGAAGTCGCTCGGCTCGATCAGTTCCAGCCACTCCGGCTGGTAAACGCCGGTCTTGGCGAATTCCGGTACGCGGTCCGAGATCACCAGTTTTGGCATCGGGAACGGCTCGCGGGTCAGCTGTTCGTTGAGCATGTCCAGGTGGTTTTCATACACGTGGGCATCGCCAATGAAGTAGGTGAACCAGCGCGGCGTGTAGCCGGTCAGGCGGCCGATCAGGCTCAGCAACGCGGCGCCTTCGGTCAGGTTGAACGGCGTGCCCAATGGCTTCATGCGACACCTATGATGCACACTACGACTGTATCCTTGAGCAATATCTGTATCATCTCGTAGTGCAGAATTAT